>CALCQB010000025.1 GCA_937897535.1 uncultured Novosphingobium sp.
GATCAAGCTGGTCGCCGCTTTCGATCACCGCCACATCTTCCTCGATCCCGAACCCGATCCGGGCAAGAGCTGGCACGAACGCACCCGGATGTTCGCGCTGCCGCGCTCCAGCTGGGACGACTATGACCGGAAACTGATCAGCAAGGGCGGCGGGATTTTTGCCCGCAGCGCCAAGGAAATTCGGCTGAGCAAGCAAGTCCGTGCGATGCTGGGGATCGAGGCCGAGACGATCGACCCCGACAGCCTGATCACCGCGATCCTCAAGAGCGAGGTCGACCTGCTGTGGTTCGGCGGGATCGGCACCTATGTCAAAAGCAGCACCGAAAACAACGTCCAGGTCGGCGATCCGGCCAACGACGGCCTGCGGATCGACGGGGCCGACCTGCGCGCCAAGGTTATCGGCGAAGGCGCGAACCTTGGCTGCACCCAGGCCGGGCGGATCGAGTTCGCCCTGCGCGGCGCCAATGGCACGGGCGGCCGGATCAACACCGATTTCATCGACAATTCGGCCGGGGTCGATTGTTCGGACAACGAAGTCAACATCAAGATCGCCCTCGCCGGTGCCAAGCGCGCCGGGCGGCTGAGCGAACCGGCGCGGGTCAAGCTGCTGTCGAGCATGACCGACGAGGTTTCGGAACTGGTGCTGGAGGACAACCGGCTTCAGGCGCTGGCGCTGTCGATCGCCCAGGCCGGCGGCCCGCAAGCGGCCGCTTCGCATCTACGGCTGATCGAAATGCTCGAAACCAGCGGCCAGCTCGATCGCAAGACCGAGGGACTGGCCGACAGCGACGTCTATACCCGGCGGGCCGCCGACGGTCACGGACTGACCCGGCCCGAACTGGCGGTGCTGTTGTCGAGCGCCAAACTGGCGCTGCAATCGGCGATCGAGGATTCGGCGCTTCCCGACGATCCGGGGCTGGTGGATGAGCTGCTGGACGCCTTCCCCGAACCGATGCGCGCGAAGTTCAAGCGTGACATTCTGGACCACCGGCTGCGCCGCGAAATCATCGCGACCAAGCTGGCCAACCGCGTGGTCAACCGGCTCGGGCTGATCCATCCTTACGAGCTGGCCGAAGAGGAAGGCGCCAGCCTGGCCCAGGTCACCGCCGCCTTCGTTGCGGCCGAACGCCTGCTGGGAATGGCCGCGGTGTGGCACCGGATCGAAACCTCCGCGATGAGCGAAACCGCGCGGATCACCCTGTTCAACAAGGCGGCGGCGGCGCTGTCCGATCACATCGCCGACCTGCTGCGGGTTGGCGGGCATACCTGCGAGCCGTCGAAACTGGTGGCCGAACTGCAAGGCGGGGTGGCCGAACTGACCAGCGACACCGCCAGCCTGCTCTCGGGCGAGATCCGCATCCAGTCCGATCGGATGCGCGCGCAACTGGCCGAGGCCGGCGCGCCGCAGGCCGAAGCCGCGTTGGTCGCGCAGTTGCAGGACCTCGATGGTACCGTTGGTCTCGCCAAACTGGCCCGCGATACTGGCGCTTCGGCCCGGGCAATTACTGCTGCCTTCGCCGATCTCGGCGCGCGGATGGGGCTCGACTGGGCCCAGCAGACCGCTGCCCGGATGAGCCCGTCGGACCCGTGGGAACGCTTGCTGGTCAACGGCCTGGCCCGCGATTTCCAGCAGATGCGGCTCGATTTCCTGCGCCGCAAGATGGGCCGCAAGGGCGAGGCCGGGGCGGCCGTGGCGCACTGGGCGGAGAGCCAGGCCGATGGGATTGCGCAGTTCCGCCGGGTCATTGCCCGTGCCCAGGCCGCCGTCCCGGTCGCCCCGGCAATGCTGGCGCAACTCGCCAGCCAGGCGCGGAATCTGCTGGGGCGTTAGCGAGCCAGCTGCCCCAGCGCCCAGTCGGCGGCTTCGGCGACGACCGGGTCGGGATCGCTGAGCAGCGACTCGACCGGTTCGATCAGATGCGGATCGCTGCTGTTCCCTGCCGCATAGAGGCAATTGCGGACGAACCGGTTTCGCCCGATCCGCTTGATCGGCGAGCCGGAGAACAGCTTGCGAAAGCCTGCGTCATCGAGCGTCAGCAACTCGGCCAGCTTGGGTGCGGTCAGTTCGGCGCGGGGCAGGAACGCCTGCATCGCATGAGCACTGCTGGCAAACTTGTTCCACGGGCAGACCGCCAGGCAATCGTCGCAGCCATAGATCCGGTTGCCGAGTGCCTTGCGGAATTCCAGCGGGACCGCGTCCTTCAGTTCGATCGTCAGATAGGAAATACAGCGCCGCGCATCGAGCCGGTAAGGCGCGGGGAAGGCATCGGTCGGGCATGCCGTCTGGCAGGCGCTGCAACTCCCGCAGCGATCCTCGCCCGGGGCGTCGGGTTCCAACGCCAGGGTGGTGTAGATCGCGCCGAGGAACAGCCACGAACCGTGTTCGCGGCTGACCAGATTGGTGTGCTTGCCCTGCCAGCCGAGCCCGGCCGCTTCGCCCAGCGGCTTTTCCATCACCGGGGCGGTATCGACGAAGACCTTGACCCCGATTTCGCCGAGCCCGCGCCCCGCCGCCTCGGCCACCAGCCAGCGAGCCAGGGCCTTGAGCGCCTTCTTGACCGTGTCGTGATAGTCCTGCCCCTGCGCATAGACCGAAATCCGCGCCCGGTCCGGCGTGTTCGCCAAGCCCAGCGGATCGGCCTCCGGCGCGTAACTCATCCCCAGCGCGATGACGCTGCGGGCCTCGTCCCACAATCCTTCGGGGCTGCGGCGATGGTGCGCGCGGCTTTCCATCCAGTCCATGCCGCCGTGCAGCCCTTCGCCCAGCCATTGCTCGAGCCGGGCGGCGCGCAGCGGGTCTTCTCCCGCCTTGGCGATCCCGCAGGCGGCGAAGCCCAGCCGCCGGGCTTCGGCCGCCAGATCATGCTTGAGCGATGCGGTGGACGCGGCGTTAACCAAAGTTCCTGTTGCTCCTGTTCACAAGCGCTCCATAAGGCACGCGGATGATGAAGCTAGGCGATGGACCGATGACGGGCAATGCAAGCGGTGCGCAAGGCCGCCCGCTGGCGATCGAGGCACGCGGTCTGGTCAAGCGGTTCGACGGGTTCACCGCGGTTGACGGGGTCGACCTGTCGGTCCCCGAAGGCGCGATCTACGGCATCCTTGGCCCCAATGGCGCGGGCAAGACCACAACCTTGCGGATGCTGCTGGGGATCATCGATCCCGACGCGGGGGTTCGGCGCCTGCTCGGGACCGATCGCCCGCACGAAGTGGCTCACACCATTGGCTACCTGCCCGAAGAACGCGGGCTTTACCCCTCGATGAAGGCCTATGAAGCGATCGCGTTCCTCGGCGCATTGCGCGGGTTGCCGCTGGCCGAAGGGCGGCGGCGCGGCAAGCAACTGCTTGAAGAGCACGGCCTTGGCTATGCGATCGACCGGCAGATCCGGCAACTTTCAAAGGGCATGGCCCAGCAAGTGCAGCTGCTCGGCACGCTGGTTCACAATCCCCGGTTGGTGGTGTTCGACGAGCCGTTCTCGGGCCTCGACGCGCTCAACCAGGGCAAGCTCGAACGGATGATCCGCGCGCTGGCGGCGCAAGGTACCACGGTGATCTTCTCGACCCACGTGATCGCCCATGCCGAGCGGTTGTGCGACGAAGTGGCGATCATCGCGGGGGGCAAGGTGCCGTTCGCCGGGCCGGTCGACGTGGCGCGTGACCGGATCAGGCCGCAAGTCCGGCTTGAGACCCGCGCCCAGGATGGGCCGTGGCGCGCGGCGCTGCCGGCCGATGCCCGGCACGAAGGCAACCACTGGTATTTCAGCCTGCCCGAGAGCGGGATCGAGCCGCTGCTGCGCGCGCTGATCGAAGGCGAGGCGGGAATCCTGTCGTTGTCGATTGAGCGCGCCGGGCTGCACGATGCCTTTGTCGCGATCGCCGGCGAGGCCGCGGCGCGGGCGCTGGAACTCGAAAAAGAGGAGCTGCGGCGGTGAACCAGGAAATGCACACCGGCCGGCTCTCGACCCTGGCGGCGGCGTTCGTCGTTGCCCGCCGCGATTTCACCGCGATCCTGTTTTCGCGCAGTTTCATCTTCTTCCTGCTCGGGCCGTTGTTCCCGCTGCTGGTCGGCGGGCTGGCCGGGGGGATCGGCCAGCAGGTCAAGCAACGCGTCGACCGTCCGATGCTGGGCGTGGCGATGAGCCCGGCCGATGTCGATGCGATGGTCGGCGCACAGCGCGCGCTGGCCGAGCGGATCGGGCCTTCGATGCCCGCGCTCGTGGTGGTGCGGCGGCTGGAGCCGGGCGAAAGCTTCGATCCGGTCGCAGCGATGAAATCGAACAAGGCCAACCTCGCCGCGATCGTCACCGGAACTCCGCAAAAACCCATGCTGACCGGCCCGAAGGAACGGATCGAGGACTGGCAGGGCCGCGTCGCGCTGCTCGGTGCCAATGCCGCCAGCGCCGAACCGCAAACCTTCCCCGAAGTCGCGCTGACCAGTATCGCGACCTCGCGGGCCGATCAGACCCAGAACCGGGTCTTCACCGCCCAGATCAGCCAGACCGTGCTGTTCCTGCTGACCATGCTGCTGGCCGGCATGGTCCTGTCGAACCTGGTCGAGGAAAAGGGCAACAAGATCATCGAAGTGCTGGCTGCCGCGATCCCGATGGACGCGGTGTTTCTGGGCAAGCTGTTCGCGATGCTGGCGGTATCGTGGATCGGGATTTCGGTCTGGGGGCTGTTTGGCGGGATGGTCTGGCTGGGGGCCGGGCACGGCCTCAGCGACTATGCCGCCCCGGCGGTCGGCTGGCCGATCTTCCTAGGGCTGGGGGTGATCTATTTCTCGATGGGTTATCTGCTGCTCGGCTCGATCTTCCTCGCGATCGGCTCGCTCGCCAGCACGGTCCGCGAAGTCCAGACCCTGTCGATGCCGGTGACGATGCTGCAGTTGCTCAACTTCTTCTTCGCCAGCTTCGCCATGGCGATGGCCGGGACCTGGGTTGAAACCGTGGCGATGATCATCCCGTTCTCCTCGCCGTTCATGATGCTGGCCAAGGCCGCGCAGCACGAAGGGCTGTGGATCCACGCCGTAGTCATCGCCTGGCAGGGTTTCTGCGTGGTGCTGCTGGTCCGTGCCGGGGCAAGGATGTTCAAGCGGCGGGTGATGCAGAGCGGCCCGGCCGGGGCGAGCAAGCGTGGATTTTTCCGGCGCCGCGCGGCCGCCTGACCGAGCCGTCAGGCGCTTCGCCGAGCCGCTATTGACATTTCGGTAAGTTAGGCGGGATAAGTCTCATCAAGCAACGCATCGCGTGAAGCGGGCGGGCAATGGAGAGACTCGCAATGGCAACCCAGGCAGCCAGCCCCGAAAAGTTCATCTACCGGACCTCGCCGACCGCGACCGAAGCGTTCGAAGGCTGGCTCAAGGAGCATGGCCAGGAGCTGCCAGTCCATACCCATCCATGGGACGTTTCGCGCTCGGACATCTATGTCGAAGACTGCTGGCAGCCGATCTTCGCCGAGATGCGCGCGCGGGAACCGGTCAACTTCGTGCCCGAATCGCCGTACGGGCCGTACTGGAACGTCACCACCTCCAAGGCGATCCAGCATGTCGAGGCGCTGCCCGAGCTTTACTCGTCGTCATGGGACAAGGGCGGGATCACGATCGGCGAGCCTCCCAAGGATGTGACCCCCGAGGAATTGGCCGAGCGCCGTCTGCCGATGTTCATCGCGATGGACCGGCCCGAGCACACCGGCCAGCGCCGCACCGTCGCCCCGGCCTTTACCCCGGGCGAAATCGAGAAGCTGGCCCTCGAAGTGCGCGAGCGGACCGCCGCGACGCTCGATACGCTGCCGTTCGGGCAGGAGTTCGACTGGGTCGACAAGGTCTCGGTCGAGCTGACCACCGGAATGCTGGCGATCCTGTTCGGTTTCCCGTGGGAGGACCGGCGGCTGCTGACCTTCTGGTCGGACTGGGCCGGCGATGTCGAGCTGAGCCTCGCGCGCGAACTGGCCGAGACCCGTTGGGAAATCTTCAACGAAATGGCCCAGTACTTCAAGACGCTGTGGGTCGACCGGATGAGCAAGCCGCCGCAGCGCGACCTGATCTCGATGATGGTCCATTCCGATGCGATGAACCACATGAGCCCGCAGGAATTCATGGGCAACCTGATCCTGCTGATCGTCGGCGGCAACGACACCACCCGCAACACCATGTCGGGGATCGCCCACGCGCTGCACAGCTTCCCCGATCAGCGCGCGCTGTTCGAAAGCGATCCTGCGATCATCCCCAATGCGGTCCAGGAAATTATCCGCTTCCAGACCCCCCTGGCGCACATGCGCCGTACCGCCACCGCCGATGCCGAGCTGTTCGGCCACCAGATCAAGCAGGGTGACAAGCTGATCCTGTGGTACATCTCGGCCAATCGCGACGAGGAAGTGTTCGACGAGCCCGATCGGGTGATCCTGAACCGCGACAACGCCCGGCGGCACTTGTCGTTCGGCTATGGCATCCACCGCTGCGTCGGTGCGCGGCTGGCCGAACTCCAGCTCAAGATCCTGATGGAAGAGATGCACAAGCGGCGGATGCGGATCACCGTGACCGGCAAGGTCGAGCGGGTCCGCGCCAACTTCGTCCACGGCTTCCGGCGGATGGATGTCACGCTCGAAAAATTCTGAACGAATTGGTGAAACCTTTCGGGGTTTAGCGGCGTATTGGGGAAGGGAATGAAGAGGGCCTGACCGATGCAACACCTGACCCAGACCTCGCGCCGCCGCATGCTCGGTTGGCTGGGCGCTTCGGCGGCTTTTCCGGTGCTCGCCGCCTGCGGCACCAGCGCTGAGGCCAAGGCCTATCCGGTCCAGTTCAGCGATGCCGAATGGCGCAAGCGTTTGACCGGCGAACAGTATGCGATCCTGCGCAAGAAGGGTACCGAAGTACCGGGCACCTCGCCGCTGCTCAAGGAACACCGCAAGGGCACCTTTGCCTGTGCCGGCTGCGCCCAGCCGCTCTACTCCAGCAGCACCAAATACGAAAGCGGCACCGGCTGGCCCAGCTTCTGGCAGGCCCTGCCGCGCGCCATCGGCACCTCGAGCGACTGGGAAACCGGCTATCCGCGCACCGAAGTCCACTGCGCCCGCTGCGGCGGGCATCTTGGCCATGTGTTCGACGATGGCCCCAAGCCGACCGGCAAGCGCTATTGCATGAACGGCGATGCGCTGGTGTTCATGGCTGGGTGATTTCCCACAGCAGCAGGTGCGACTGCGCTGGCACCGCTACCGGCCTCAGCCATGACGGGGCGTTCCCCTGGACCAGCGCTGCAACAAATCCCTGGGGATTGGCCCGGCGGTAGTTTCCCGTCTCGGGCAGGTCCGGGCAAACCATGACATAGCGTACGCCATAGCGGGCCAGCACCGGCCGCGCAGCATCAGCGCTTCCGATCGAGGCCGCGATCAGGTCGTGCATGGCTTGGCGCGCGCGATGGTGCGCGGTTGCGACCACCTTGTGACCGGTCAGTGCGAGCAATTGCGGCCCGAGGTCGATCTGGGTGAACACGGTCGTCGGCGGCAGCCGGTTCAGAACCCGCGCGGCCGCAGTCAGGTCGCAGTCGCGCTCAACGGTTGCGGTGCTTGGCGGGACTTCCTTGCCGCGAAGCATTTTGCCGGCCGCCAGCAGCGGGACCCCCGGCATTAGCACCAGCACCACCGCCAGCATCGCCGCAATCCGCCGTAGCGGACCGCGCAGGTCGCGGATCTGGCGCAGCCACTCGCGCACTTGCCACGCCAGCGGCACCGTGCCGACTGCACATGCGAAGGCCGAAGCGCGCGCCACCAAGACCGACAGGATGATCAGGCCCGCGAGCAGCAACGCATATTGCCCCCAGAAGCGGCGCAGCCAGCCTGCCTGGGTCGCACTCAGCCGGATCGCGGCCCACAGGCCCAGCAGCGGCGGAACCAGCATCTGGGCCATGGTCGGGGCCTTCTGGAACCAGATCGGCTTGCCCTCGTGGACGTTGTCATACCAGAACGAGCGGACCAGCGGGTCGAGGTTGGCGAAAGGCCCCGCCGCACATTCGGGCGCAAAGAGGTAGAGCGTCAGCAGGCTGATTGCGCCGGAAACGGCATAGGCGATCACGACCCGGCCCAGCGGCAGGCGTGGCAAGGTTGCAATCGCCGTTGTCGAAGTGGCCGCTGCAACCAGCGCCGCCAGCCAGGCCGGCGAAAGCGAATCGCAGTGGTTGGCAAGATCGCGGACCCCGTGAGTCAGCGCGAAACCGGCGCAGCCGGTGATGGCCAGCGCCTGAAGGAACGCCGCCGGGGTCCACCGTTCGGACCGATCGGTCACGGCGCGCAGCACCAGCACCGCCGCAAACAGTGCGGCGATCGGCAGCAGCTCAAGACTGACCGTGAGGCCAAGCGCGATCGACAAGCCGGAAATCCAGCCCGCGCGCAGACCGGTCCGCGCGGTCAGGCCATTGAGCGCACCCAGCACCGCGACGATCTGCCATCCGTGGTGATCGATCCGCAGCGGCTGCATTTGCGCGGTAACCGGAGTGGCCAGCGCAAACAGGGCGCAGGTGTAGAAGATCAGTTCGTTGTCGACCAGCATCCGCCAGGCCAGCCGCGCCGCCAGCAGCATCGCGCAGCCAAGGGTCAGCAGCGGCACGGCCACCAGCGCGACCTGCTCGGCCAGCGCTGCGCCCAGCAGCGGCCGCAGCAGGACCTGCACCAGCCAGAGCGGCAGATCGACCAGCCGGGACCAATGCATCAGCACGCCGTCGGGCGGGGCGATCCGGTACTGGTGGAGATCCCACCAGCTCTGTCCCGCCAGAAGATCGCGAACCTGGACCATCCGCAGGGTATCGTCGGGATCCGGCATCGCCAGCGTCCGGATCGCGCCCCAGTGCGACACGACCATGATCACCGCGATAAGCGCCCACGCGAACCCGAAGCGCCAGAGCATCTCGGGCGCGAGGGTATGGCGGCGGCGCTCGACGAAGATCACGCCGTTGTGCTCGCCGAGCGGAAGATCAGGCGTTCGCGCAGCAGCCAGGTCGTGGTGAAGCTGACCGCGATCGCCAGCAGCTTGGCCAGCCGGGGATCCAGCCCCAGCCCGGTTCCGGCGCCGACGATGCCGGTGGTCAGCGCCAACCCGAACAGCGCCGATATCACGAACATCGCCTTCTGCCGGGTCCGTTCGCGGCCGCGTTCAGCCACGCCGTCGGTGAACACCGCCCGGCTTGACAGCAGCCAATGCGCGACAATCCCCAGCGAATAGCCAAGCGCCGCGGCGGGCGCGGCCGGGACTGCCAGCCGGAGCAGCAGCAGGAACGAGCCAAAGTCGAAACCCAACGCGACCGCGCTCGCGGCGATGTAGCGCAGGAACACGATATCGAAGGCGCGGCGGAGCATGGCTCAGGCGGCGTCGCGCTTTTCGGCGGCGATCCGCTCGGGCACGTCGCGGACCGAAGCAAGCGCAGCGGCCTGATCCTCGCTCGGCGCGCGGCGCGCGGCGAGATCGGGTTCGGCTCCTTCGGCACCAGCCTCGTGATATTCGGCATCCTCGTTGACGCACCACACGTCATAGACGCGCGCATCGGCCAGGATGTTCTGGGCCGTCAGCATCGCGGTCATCATCGCGTGATCCTGGTTGTTGTAGCGGTGCATCCCGTTGCGCCCGACCAGGTGCAGGGTCGGATGGCGCGCCTCCAGTTCGTGCCGCATCGCGGAAACGTGCGCGGCATAGTCCTCGTCATAGACCGGATAGGCCTTTTCCTGGCGGACGACCGCCCCGCCGAACACCTGTTCAGCCGAGACCAGCCCGAGTTGGGCCAGTTCGCGGGTGGCGAGCGCGATCAGCTCGTCGTCGGCCATCGACCACAGGCCGTCGCCTTCGAAGCAGAAGTATTCGAGCCCGACACAGGCCACGCCCGCTTCGGGGACCATTTCCGGCGACCACGAACGGAAATTCTGGATCCGCCCGACCTTGACCTTCGAATCGTGGATATAGATCCAGTTATCAGGGAACAGGTCGTCGCTGCGGATCTTGAGCGCGACGGTCAGGAAGTCGCGGTACTTGAGCTGATTGGCCTCGAGGCTGCTGGCGGGCAGCGGGTGCAACCGCGCCGCGAGCTCGCGCATCGGCGCGGAGCTGATCGCGTGGCGCGCCTTGATCACGGTTTCGCCCTGGTCATGGCTCGCGGTCATCCGCCAGCCGCCCTGGCCGTCGCTGGCGAGTTGCTTGAGCGCATGGCCCATCAGGACCTCGCCCTGGCCGGTCGCGACGATCTTGTCGCGGGCCGCATCCCACATCATGCCCGGGCCAAGCCGCGGATAGCGGAAGCTTTCGAGCAGGGTCTTGGTCTGCATCCCGTCGTTGGGGGCCTTGTTGAGGCCGAGGCTGCGCTTGAGCCCATCGACCACCGCACCCCACAGCGACAGACCCTTGATCCGCTGCGCGGCCCAGTCGGCGCTCATCTCGTCGCAGGGCATGCCCCAGACCTTCTCGGTGTAGGTCTTGAAGAAGATCGAATAGAGCTTCCAGCCGAACGCGTTGACGGTCCAGTCCTCGAAACTCTTGATCGCCTTGTTCGGGAACACCTTGGCCTTGGCGAAGCTGACCATGCACAGCGTGCTGCGCACGATCCCGAGGTTCCACAGCGCTTCGAAGGCGCGCAGCGGATAGGAGTAGAACTTGCCCTCGTAATAGATCCGGCTCATCCGCGGGCGCTCGATGAAATCGTCGGGCAGGATCTCGTTCCACAGCGCGACCACTTCGCGCGACTTCGAAAAGAACCGGTGCCCGCCGATGTCGAAGCGATAGCCATCGACCTCGACCGTGCGGCTGATCCCGCCGACGTAGGTCGCGTCCTTCTCGATCACCGCGACCGACAGCCCGGCCTTGGTCAAAAGGTAACCGGCGGTGAGACCGGCAGGCCCCGCCCCGATGATCGCCACATCAACCTGCTTTTCGCGGGTAGGCGCGGAATTGGATGCGCCCGTGAAGCCCGAAATAGCCATTTTTCCCCCAGTCTGTGTTCAGCGCCACAAGTGAAGGAAATTGCCTAATCGAAGGTTAATGCCGGGCCGGACTCAGCCGGTCAGTGTCGCGATTGCCGGGCTGGAATCGGGCAATTGCAGCCCGGCCACCAGCGCGGCGAGCGCGTCGAGCCGGAAACCCTGCTGGAACACCAGGCCGTGGCACTTGCCGCGCCGCCACCGCACCCGCCCCTGCAGCACCGGGAAACCGCCAGCCTCGAACCGCAGCTTCTGGCCCAGCGGCAGCACGCTGGGCAGGTCGACCTGCGCGCCGTGTTGCGAGATATCGATCACCCGCCCGGCCAGGGCCTCGGCCCCGACCTGCAGCCGCACCGGCAATTCGCGGGCGATCCTCAGGCGGATGTGGCGCTTGGGGAAAGGTCCGGCTTCGGCCAGCAGGGTGTGGACATCGATCGGTCCCCCGGCAAAGCGGAAGCCGGCATCACGGCCGCGGCTCCAGACCGGTTCGACCGCGAACCGCTCGCCGCCGCCCAGCTCGAGTTCAAAGCGGTCGGCGGGGGGAAGTGGGTGGAACAGCCGCGCTTTCAACCCCTTGTTAGAGACGTCGCGCAGCACGCACAGGAACTCACCCAGCGGGCAGACCAGCTTCCCGGCGCGCAGGATCAGGGTATAGCGCTGGCCCCCGCGCCGATCGGGCTGGATCGCAGCATTGCCCAGTGCCTCTGGCAGAGCGGTTTCCATCATAGTGCCCCCATGCGCCAGATGGGGCGCAGCCGGACCGGTCCTATCCTGCGGTTGGCAAATCCGGGATCAACCGGGGGCTAGGGGAAAACGCGCAACAGGCGTGGTGCGGACGGTGGGACTCGAACCCACACGATCAGAGATCAGGGGATTTTAAGTCCCCGGCGTCTACCATTCCGCCACGTCCGCGCTGGCATTCGCCTTAGGGCCGCGCGGCGCAGGTTTCCAGCCCCTTGCCCGGCCATGCCGCAAGCCGCGCTTGTTATCGCGGCGCTCTGGCGATAGGCGGCGGCGAACAGTCTTTGCCGGAGCCCGAACTATGTCTGCCGAACTCGCCGCCGCCATCGAAGCCGCCTGGGAAGCCCGCGACGGGGTGACACCCGCCAGCAACGATGTCCGCAAATTGGTCGAAGCCGCGCTCGAACTGCTCGATTCGGGCCAGGCCCGGGTCGCCGAGCCCGATGGCCAGGGCGGCTGGAAGGTCAACCAGTGGCTCAAGAAAGCAGTGCTGCTGAGCTTTCGCCTCAACGACAATGTGCTGGTGCCGAACGGCGCAGCGGGAGCTCCGGCCTTCGACAAGGTCCCGAGCAAGTTCGAAGGCTGGGGCGAGAACCGCTTTCGCGAGGCCGGCTTCCGGGTGGTTCCGGGCGCAGTGGTGCGGCGCGGCGCGCATATCGGCCGGGGCGTGATCCTGATGCCCAGCTTCGTCAACATCGGGGCCAACGTCGGCGATGGCACGATGGTCGATACCTGGGCCACGGTTGGCTCATGCGCGCAGATCGGTGCCCACGTCCACTTGTCAGGCGGGGTCGGGATCGGCGGGGTGCTCGAACCGCTCCAGGCCGGGCCGGTGGTGATCGAGGACAATTGTTTCATCGGCGCGCGCAGCGAAGTGGTCGAAGGAGTGCGGGTCTGCGAAGGCGCGGTGCTGTCGATGGGGGTCTACCTCGGCGCCTCGACCAAGATCGTCGACCGCGCCACCGGCGAGGTCCACATCGGCCGGGTTCCGCCCTATGCAGTGGTCGTTCCCGGATCGATGCCGGGCAAGCCGCTGCCCGATGGTTCGCCCGGGCCCTCGCTGTACTGCGCGGTGATCGTCAAGACGGTCGACGCCCAGACCCGCGCCAAGACCGCGATCAACGACCTGCTGCGCGACTAGAGCGCAGCAACGGTGACTGTGCAGTCCAGTCCGCTCAAGGCAGGAAAATAGGCACGACCCGCGCCGTCTTCCATTTTCCACACCGAAGTCGCATTGCAAGGGCTGGTGGGTGCGGTGAACCAGACTTCAAGTTGGACTACCGCGCCCGGCTTGCAATCGGGCACCCGTACGCGGGTGGTGTCGGGCACCAGCATTACATCACCCGAACCCTGACCGGCACCATTCTGGCAGACCAGCCAGCGCCCGACCCATGGGGCATTTCCCGCATTCTGGATTTCCCAGATCTTGAGAAACCGTGCCCCTAGCGAGACGATCGTGCCATTGGGAACCGACAGATCGGCAATGAATGCGCTGTGATCATCGACTTCGCGGGATGCTTGCTGGATTGGCCGATCGACGACACTGCGCCGGATCAGCAGTCGCAGCAGGAACAGTGGCGAGACACCGAGGGCCTGTGCGAGACGGTCGACCGTACTGATCTGGGGATCGAGCGTGTCGCCCGAAAGCAGCTTGACGACGGCCTGTCGCGACAGCCCCGCGCGTTGCGCGAGTTCACCCTGGGTCAGGTGCAATTCGATCGTCCGCTTGCGAACGAAATCGGCAAACGTTGGCGAGGCCATAAGCTGATGTAATGCGTAAATTGACAACAGCTGTAGTCAATTTTCGTCCTACGCCGGTTGTGACAGCAATACAGGGGAAGTTGGGCGATGCATTACAGGATCCCAGTTAAGATCGGCGCGATACTTGTATCGATCATTGGTCTGCCCTTGACGGCGACACCGGGCATCGCCGGCGACAACAAGAAGACTGAATATGTCGAGGTTCCCGGAGGCATTTCGGCCGCGAAGCAGGCTCGACTTTGGCGAACTGCCAAGCAGGTCTGCTATGATAATGAATATGAAGACATCAAGGAAGAGCCCGAGCTTGCGACGATGATCTGCAAGCAGGACAACCAGTCGATTTACCTGCGGTTCGACAACGTTGGCTTCACGATCCGGGTCCAGGCGTTCTTCAACAAGGTACCGATCTTCGGCGGTTTGCATTCGGCACCCAAGAAGCACCGCAAGAAGATGATCGAGGCATTGCTGGCCGAAGCGGCGCGATAAGCTCACCGGCTGGCTTGGGGGGAAATTTATGCTCAAGAAATTGCATGATAAATACGGGGTGATCAACCCCGACGTTTCCGGCGCGGAAGTGCTCGACGCCTTGACCGAGCAGTTCCCGCAGCTGAAATTCCAGGCGAAGCTGCATACCGACGGTTTCGTGATCAAGACCCGGTCAGGTGTAGCCGTGCTCACCATCATGCGCGGCCGCGGGGCCTACGCCTTCCTTTTTCGCAAGGACGTCGCGTTCTTCTACTGGCTGATTTCTCTTGGGCTGCTCGGATTGTTCGAGGGTGCTGTGGGCGCGAAGGACCAGGCAGCAATTCGCGCATTCCTGCGCGAACGTTTCCATCGTCCCGCGGAGTAACGCGAATGGCTCGCCAGCTCGAAGAAAACACCGTCAAGCTCTCCACCGTCATGCTGTTCGCGATCGGTTGCATGCTTCCGTTATGGCCCATCACGCTGCCGTTGTTCTGGTGGCTGGCCTGGCGGTCCTATCGCAAGGGCTCTCCGCGCCTGATATCGATGTACGAGCTCGAAAAAGCCAAGGGCATGCTTGATACCGGTGCAATTTCCCAGGCCGATTACGACGCTTTGAAGCGGCGGACCGTTGGCCTGGCAGACGGCTAGCAGCCGATTGCCGCTGGCGGTCTGGCCCAAAAACGGCCAAGGTCCTGCCATGCAGCAACTTGTATTGCAGTTCGCCGTCTCCAGCGTGATGGCGGTGCTGTGCGTGGTGATCCATGGGCTGGGCCTGTTCAGCCTGGCCCGCGCCTTGCGGACCGAAACGACCGCCGAGCGGCTGCGGCGGATCGCGCCGCTGTCCCCGCGCGGGGTGGCCTTCACGCTTGGCATCGTCGTGGCGATCCTGGCGCTGCATGGACTGGAGATCTGGCTGTTCACCTTTGTCTATCTCGGCACCGGAGCGATCAGGGGGCTTGAGGAAGCGCTCTATTTCTCGACCATCAGCTATTCGACGGTGGGCTACAACGACACCCACATCGCCGACGCCTGGCGGCTGCTGGGCGCGTTTCAGTCGATCCTGGGCATGGTGCTGATCGGCTGGTCGACCGCGTTCTTCTTCCGGATGCTCGGGCGGATGGAAGCGCACTGATCCGGAACCGTCGCAGCCGCTCGCGCGTTATGCCAGCGACACAACTGTTGGATGGAGACCGGCCATGCACCGCGAAGGCGAAGAAGTTCACGTCGACGAGCAGGAAGCGCGCGGCGGGCGACAGGGCACGCAATTGCTCAAGATGCTGCTCGGCGGTCTGGCGCTGATCGCGATCCTATATGCCGTGACGCTGATGGTCGGGATCGGCTCGGCGCCCTACGTGCCCGAACCGGCGGCGACGGATGCGGCCGGATAGTTGGGTCAAGATTGCGACTGCCGCGCAAGCATTCCTTCGACCGTCTCGACAATTTGATTGAGTGGGATTGTGAAGACCCCGCCGTTGGCATTGCGCCATTCAGCGATTCCGGGCCCGGCATCCGGGAATATCGGGCGTTGCGACGACAGGAAGGTGACGCTGGCATCCAATGTTTCACGCGAGACCGGCAAGTGTCCGATTTCAGTCGGAGCATTGCGGGCTGCAAATTTCAACCCCACGACGCTGATGTGGTAGATGTTTGTCGATCCATCCCTCACCCGCACGGATCCGATCCGCTGGATCATCATCAGCGAACCCGTATCCTGCGGCCGAGTCTTATATTCCCAGACTTGCCCTTCGGCATAGACTCGCGGCGGCGCCCTGTTGCCTGCCGTCATCATCAGCATGGCAAGCGCGGCGAGTAGAGTTCGCAGTTTCAAGACATGGCCTCAGAACGTCGTCGGATTTTCCAGCGGCGGCGCGCCGCGCTGGCTGGCGGCATAAGCTTCGGCCGCCTTGAGCACTCGCAGCAGATTGCGGCTGGCGAGCTTTTCGAGATCCTGCTGGCTCCACCCCCGGCGGGCCAGTTCGATGAACAGCGCCGGATAAGTCGAAACGTCTTCCATCCCGGCGATTGTCACTTCGATCCCGTCCATGTCGCCACCCAGACCCACATGGTCCGCGCCGATCCGCTTGGCGATGTGATCGAGATGATCGGCCACATCCGCCACCGAACCGCGCGGCATCGGATTGGCCTTGTCCCAATCGGCCAGCGCAGCGTTGGCACCCTTGATGTCTCCGGGATGGAGAGCCAAGAACCGGGCATCGACAGCCTTGCGCTCGGCGCTCCACTGGCGGGCGGCTTCGAGCACATAGGGCGGGTAGAAGTTGACCATTACGATCCCGCCATTGGCCTTGATCGCATCGAGCACCACATCGGGCACGTTGCGCGGGTGCGGGTTGAGCGCATAGGCGTTCGAATGGCTGACGATCACCGGAGCCCTGGCCACTCCCAGCGCATCGAGCATGGTCTTCTCGCTGACATGGGCGAGATCGACCAGCATGCCGAGCCGCTGCATCTCGCGGACCACATCCTTGCCCAGCGGGGTCAGGCCATTGTGGACCGGGGTGTCGGTCGAGGAATCGGCCCAGGCGGTGTTCTTGAAGTGAGTCAGCGTCATGTAGCGCGCGCCGAGCGCGTACATCTGGCGCAGCACCGCCAGGCTGCCGCCGATCGAATGGCCGCCTTCCATTCCCATCAGGCTGGCGATCCGGCCTTTCTTCATTGACGTTTCGACACAGGCTGCATCCAGACACAGCGTCATGTCATTCGGATAGCGCGCGACCAGCCGCTTGGTCACGTCGAGCTGTTCGAGCGTCGCCTGGACCGCCTGCTGGTCGGTCAGGTTCGCCGAGACATAGACCGACCAGAACTGCGCCCCGACATGGCCCTTGCGCAGCCGCTTGAGATCGGTCTGCATCGCCGCGGTGCCAGTGGCCGGATCGGCGGTATTGGTGGTGTCGGTGAAGTCGAAGTTGCCAAGCACATCCTTGCGCCGATCGCGCAGCTGTTCGGGTACGTCGTTATGCCCGTCCCAGACCGGCGCGGCGGCGAGCGCGGCCATCGCCACCTGTTCGGGCGTGCGGGTCGGCGCCGCGGGCAGCGCAGCGGCAAGCAGGAACGAGGCGGCGATCGTGCCGGTCAGCAATAGGGGATGGCGCATCTGTGGTTCCGTCCGGATAGGGTTTACGCGCCAGCCTAGCCAAGCTCTCCGATCAGGTCGAGCAGCTTGAGCATCACCGCCCCGCCGCACTGCTTCGACCGGGCATTGGGATCGAACTTGCCGTCGGCGACGAATTTGCCGCGATTGTACAGCGACGAGAACGACCACAGGTACGGGCTGGCCCGTCCGGCCCGGCGATAGCCGAAGCCGTTGTAGGCCTCGAGCCGGTAGAGCATCCGCGGTAGGCTCCAGTCGGTCTGGCCGGTGAAGCCAAGCAGCCGCAGCGCATCGGCGGCGCTCGATTCCCAGTCGCTCGGCGGCAGCCAGGTCAAGGGCCGCCCGGCCGGGACCTGGCGGGTGCGCTGGCTCAGCGGGAAATCGCCATTGTGGAGGTGAGCGCGGAAGTTGAAGCTGGCCTCCAGCCCGTGGATCGCGGCGATGAACGCCCAGGGAATTCCGAACCGCTTGCCCAGCCGTTCATAGCGCGGCCGGGCCGTGTGCATCTGGATCAAGTGCCAGTCGGTACTCTCGCGGAATTCCGGCCGGAGCTGCGCCGCGGCGAACCAGGTCGCGTATTCGTCGGCCAGTGCATCGAACTTGATCGTCGCCGCGACCGGTGGCAGCACTGCCTCGACCGCAGGCAAGGCGGGGGCTGGCAGTTCGGCTTGCGGGACCGCATGGATCGGGCCATCCGCTTCGGCCGGATCGAGCGATGTCGCCAGCCGCAGCGGGCGGACCGGCGCGGGTCCAAGATGGATTGTCCCGCCCTCGGGCGCAGCGACATAGGGTTGCGCTACCGGCGTTTCACTGAACCAGGCGTCGGGCGGATCGTATTCGCTGCGGTGGAGCCGGGCGAGCAGCCCCCCGGCCTTTTCCGCCAGCAGCGGCGCCCTGCGCTCCGACCGGTCGATCAGCGCGACCAGCCGCGGCATCGCGATTTGGTAAAGCTGATCGGGATCGACCCGGATCTGCCCCTCGCGGAACGCGAGCGGAGTGGCGGGCAGGCGCAGGGCCTTGGCCTCCTGCTCCAGTTTGAGCAATTCACCGATCAATCCGGCGGCTTCGAACGCTTCGCCCGGGACCAGTGCACGCAGTGGCTCGGGCAGCTTCGTACCGAGCAGTTCGCGCAGATCTGGTCCGGCCAGCGCGGCGGTCAGAGCCGCGCCGCCGTATAGGAACTGCCGCCTGTTCGAAAGCGCCTGCATCGACTCGCCCTTTCGGGTGAAGTCTAGCACTTTCCGGCGTTTGGGCGAGTCAGCCCTCGGCTTCGCGCTCGAACGCGGCATCGCCGCCAACTTTCGCGGCAAACCGGCCCAGCATGGCCAGAACCACCACCGCGACCACCGTGGCGAGGATCGCGTAAGTGTAGAGCCCGGCGAGGTCGTCGCTGATCCCCAGCTTGGCCAGCGTGGCCTTGATCGCCTCGTTCCAGGCCAGCGCCGCAACCAGCCCCAGCGAGGCGGAGGCGAGCGAGATCATGGTCTGCACCATCGCGCGTGGATCGGTCATGTCGTTGCTCCCGTTGTCAAAGATACCGCGCGCCAGTCTATTTCGCGTTTTTGCGCAGGCAAGATCGCGTTCACCGCTTGCGCACAGGCAATTTCCGTGGCTGGGGCGAGAAATGGAACTGCTGGCCGATCCCTTTACCCTCGCCATGGCGGTGCTCGCGGTGGTGATCCTCGGGCTGGCCAAGGGCGGCTTTTCGGGCCTTGGCGCGCTGGCGACCCCGTTGCTGGCGCTAAGCCTGCCGCCGGTCACTGCCGCCGCCGTGCTGCTGCCGGTGCTGCTGGTCCAGGACGTGGTCAGCGTCTGGTCGTACCGCAAGACCTGGGACGGCTGGATCATCGCCTGGGTCCTGCCCGGCGCGCTGGCCGGGGTGGCGCTGGCCGCCTGGCTGGCCGCGGCAGTCGCTGAAGAACGCTTGCTGGTGGTGCTCGGGGCGATCACCCTCGCCTTCGGGCTGTACCGGTTGTGGATCGAACGCGGCGGGCGGATTGTCGCCGCGTCCAATTCGCCCGGCTGGGTCGGCACGCTGTTCGGGGTGGCGACTGGCTTCACCAGCCAGATCGCTCACGCCGGCGGCCCGCCGTTCCAGATGTGGGTCACCCCGCGGCGTCTGCCGCACCAGGTGTTCGTCGGTACGAGCTCGCTGACTTTCGCCGCGATCAACTGGATGAAAGTGCCGAGCTATCTGCTGCTCGGCTCGTTCAACCGCGCAGTGCTCGAAGCCGCCGCGCTGCTGGTCCCGCTGGCGATCATCGCGACGCTGGCCGGGGTCTGGCTGATCCGGCGGCTTGACAGCGCGCGGTTCTACACGCTGATCTACCTGCTGATGATCGCGCTGGGCCTGCGGCTGATCTGGCAGGGGATCTAGTCGATCCGGCCCAGCAGGTTGCGGGCATTGAGCGCCAAGCTGGGCGAATCCATCGTCACCACCTGCTTCGCCACGCTCGCCGCCGTTGCGCAGAACTGCACCGGGTTCTTCTGGTTCGAGAAGCGGTTGTAGATCCGGGTCTGGTGAGTATCGAGCCCCTTGCCGTAGCGCCGCTGCTCACCGGCATAGGCCTGCGCCAGCAGCGCCTTGTGACGGCTGAGCACCTTGGCATAGGACCCCGCCACCGGGGTCCGGCCCTTGCCCCGGCACGACAGCGCGGCGACATTGAGCCCGGCCCGTAAATGCCAGACTGCTTCGCCGGGCTCGCCTTGAAAGCTAGGTCGCTGCGCCTGCGTCTGCGGCAGTGTTTTTACTTGCGCCTGCTGCGGTGGCGGCAGGCTATGGCCCTGATTGACCTGGTGTGTGCTTTTCCCGGCGCAGCCTGCCAGCAAGGCAAGCACACCCAGGCCGAGTGCGACCCTCGACATAACCCTCTCCCTCTATCCCGCCGCCGTGGTGCGCTGCGGCGCGCCGTCCGGCAAGCCATGGGCAGAGTAGTCCGCGCCGGGTTGCCCGGCGGTTGCGGTGAATGCTGAATCGGCGATTCAGTTTGAGAGCCGCAGCTTGATCAGACCGCGTCGACGGGCCGCCTGGGCGTGGTCTTGAGCAGCGCCAGCGCGGCCAGCGTGATCAGCGCGGCGATGGCATAGGGTGCGCCGGGAAACCGGAACGGCGCGGCGGGCGAGGTGAACCAGGCCATCGGCCAGACCAGCACCAGCGGGCCGATAATCGATCCGACCCCCATCATCATCGCCGCCAGCCCCTGGACCTCGCCCTGGGTCTCGGGCGTGGCCCGGCGCGACAGCATCGCCATCAGGCTGGGCTGGACCAGCGATTGCACCGCCACGGCGGCCAGCAGGGCAAAGGCCAGCGCGGTGGAGGTGGTAAAGGCATAGCCGACAAAGCCCAGCCCCGCTCCGACCATGCCGACGGTCGCGGCGCCGCGCTCACCCAGGCGGCGCACCACCCGGCCGGTCAGCAGCGTCTGGCTCAGCGCAACCACGATCCCGACCGCGGCCAGGCTCAGCCCGATCATCTGGTCGGACCAGCCCAGCGCGGCGATCCCCCAGAAGCTCCAAGTCAAGGGATAGACCAGGCTGGCGAGCTGCCACAACAGCAGCACCAGCGCGATCCGCCGCATCCCCAGCGCTTGTCCGGCGGTCTTCCATGCGCCGAACGGATTGGCCCGCGCCAGGGAGAACGGGCGGCGCAGTTCGGGCTTCAGCGTTTCGGGAAAGGCGAACAGGCCATAGAGGAAATTGGCTAGCGACAGTGCAAGCGCCACCCAGAACGGCGCACGCTCACCAAACTGGACCAGCAGTCCGCCCAGCGCCGGTCCGGCGACGAAGCCGACCCCGAATCCGGCCGAAACCATTGCGAAGTTCTTGGCCCGCTGGTCGGGCGCGGTGACGTCGGCGATCGCGGCCTGGGCCGGGCCGTATGAGCCGCCGAACACCCCCGTCAGCACCCGTCCGAACACGATCAGCGTGACGCTGCCGGCCACCGCCAGCACGGCGTAATGCGCCGCCATTCCCGCCAGCGCGATCAGCAGCACCCGGCGGCGGCCGAAGCTGTCGGACAAGTTGCCCAGCACCGGCGCGGAGAAGAACGCCGCGATCGCCATCAGCAGGCTCATCCACGCGCCGATCCCGATCGCGGTGTTGAGCTCGATTCCGCCAACCCGCATCAGCAGCCGCGGCAGCACCGGCATGATCAGCCCAAAGCTCATCGCATCGAGCAGGATCGTCACGAACACGAACGGCAGGACATGGCGGGTGGGCTGGGTCATGCGGCGGTCCCGCGGTTGGTCATGGTCCAGAAATGCGGTCCCCCGCCGCCGACATCCCATTCGCAATCGATCGCGAAGCCCAGCCGCTGGTAAAGCCCGACGTTGCCCGGTGTCGCGGTCTCCAGCACCGAGGGCACCCCGCGCTGTGCGGCGCGCGCCAGGCCGGCCCGGATCATCGCTCCGCCCAGTCCCTTGCCCTGGTGGTCGGGATCGACCCCCGCCATCTTCAGATAGATCCAGTCCTCGCCCTTGGGCAGATGACCGGTGATCCCGTCATCGGTGCGCAGTGCGCGCAGCAGGTGCCGACCGAAGATCGGGATGAAGCGCAAGGCGCCCGGATGCCACAGCGGTTCGTGGTAATGAACCGTCCCGGGTTCGCGCCACAGCGTTACCGCAGTGACGTCGGGAGTGCCCAGAACCAGTCCGATCCTGAGGTGCTGGTCGACCATCCAGCCGATAAGGCGCCGTAGCCGCCGCGCCCGGCTGCTGGAATCGGGCAGCATATGGACCATCGCCGGATCTTCGTGAAAGGCTGCCGCCAGCGTCGCAACCGCGCGGTCGCGGTGTTGAATGCCGAGCCGGATGATCCCCTGTTCCATCGGAGTGACCTGCCAGCCTTGCGGGCCAAGGGCAACCGCCCTAACGACGCCAAATGAGCACTGACGAAGACTATGTCTATGACGAGGACAGCGGCGAATGGCTGCCCGCCTCGGAACTCGCCGCCAAGCAGGCTTCGGCCGATACGGTCGAGGTGCGCGATGCGGTCGGCAATCTGCTGGCCGATGGCGACGCAGTGACCCTGATCAAGGATCTCGAGGTCAAGGGCGCGGGTCAGACGCTCAAGCAGGGTACGCTGATCAAGTCGATCCGGCTGACCGGCGATCCGCAGGAGATCGACTGCCGCTATCCCGGCATCAAGGGCCTGGTCCTGCGCGCCGAGTTCGTCCGTAAGCGCTGAGCCTCGCGCCTCAACCCCGCCCGAGCAACCTGCGCATCAGGCCGGGAGCCTCGACCACATCCTCGATCGCGTCGGCTTCGGCGCTCTCGATCCGGCGGCGCAGCGAAGAGCCGGCCGGGCTGGCCTCGTCGTCAATCACCAGCCGCCCGCGCTGGATCAGGTTGAAGCGCGCCAGGACCGGCAGGTCCGCGTCTTCGGCCTCATCGTCGGCCTCGGCAATTACCGGCGCGGCAACCGGGGCCCGCTGGACCACCGGCCAATGCACCGAAACCACTTCGGGCCGCATGTCGATCAGCCCCGAGATGACCGGGATTGTTCCGCCGAG
>CALCQB010000026.1 GCA_937897535.1 uncultured Novosphingobium sp.
GCGGCGGTGACCATGTTGCGCGTGTACTGCTCGTGGCCCGGCGTGTCGGCGACGATGAACTTGCGCTTGGCGGTCGAGAAGAAGCGATAGGCGACGTCGATCGTGATGCCCTGTTCGCGTTCGGCGGCGAGGCCGTCGACCAGCAGCGCGAAATCGATGTCCTGCCCCTGCGTGCCGACCTTCTTGGAATCGGCGGTCAGCGCATCGAGCTGGTCTTCGAAGATCATCTTCGAATCGTAGAGCAGGCGGCCGATCAGCGTCGACTTGCCGTCATCCACCGACCCGCAGGTGATGAAGCGCAGCATGGTCTTGTGCTGGTGCTGGTCGAGATAGGCGTCGATGTCCTCGGCAATAAGGGCCTCGGTGACGTAAACCGGATCGTTGGTGTTATCGGTCATCAGAAGTACCCCTGCTGCTTCTTGACTTCCATCCCCGCGCCGCCGGCGTCCTTGTCGATCGCGCGGCCCTGGCGTTCGCTGGTGGTGGTCAGCAGGGTTTCCTGGATCACTTCGGACAGGTTCGCCGCCGTGCTCTCGACCGCGCCGGTCAGCGGATAACAGCCGAGCGTACGGAACCGGATCGAGCGCTCGACCGGCGTTTCACCGGGGCGCAACGGAAACCGCTCATCGTCGACCATCAGCAGCATCCCGTCGCGCTCGACCGTCGGGCGCTTGGCGGCGAAATAGAGTGGGACGATCGGCACGTCATTCAGCTGGATGTATTGCCACACGTCGAGCTCGGTCCAGTTGCTGATCGGGAATATCCGGATGCTTTCGCCTTTGTGCTTGCGGGCGTTGTAGAGGGCCCAAAGTTCGGGCCGCTGGTTCTTGGGATCCCAGCCATGGCTGGCGGTGCGGAACGAAAAGATCCGCTCCTTCGCGCGGCTCTTTTCCTCGTCGCGCCGCGCTCCGCCAAAGGCCGCGTCGAACCCGTATTTGTCGAGCGCCTGCTTGAGCCCCTCGGTCTTCCACATATCGGTGTGGAGCGACCCGTGATCGAACGGGTTGATCCCGCGTTCCGCCGCCTCGGGGTTCTGGTAGACCAGCAGGTCCATCCCGCTCTCCTGCGCCATCCGGTCGCGCAGTTCGTACATCGCCTGGAATTTCCAGGTGGTATCGACATGCAGCAAGGGGAAGGGCGGGGGCGAGGGGTAGAAAGCCTTGCGCGCCAAATGCAGCATCACCGCGCTGTCCTTGCCGACCGAATAGAGCATCACCGGG
Source organism: uncultured Novosphingobium sp. (assembly GCA_937897535.1). GTDB lineage: Bacteria > Pseudomonadota > Alphaproteobacteria > Sphingomonadales > Sphingomonadaceae > Novosphingobium. The sequence goes on from CALCQB010000026.1 coordinate 1,221, forward strand.
CGCTCGGCCTCGGCCACGACTTCGCGCATGATGTGGATCGCCTCGGCCTCAAGCCGTTGCAAATGAGTCAATCTGGGTATGCGCAAATGTTCAGCCATTGTCCGGTCCGTGGCGGCAGTTGGAGGCTCTGTCACCTGAATTCGAGCCACTTGGCCAGTTGCCCGGTTAAAGCAAAATGGCATTCCTTTGTCTTGACCAACGCCAGCTTTCGGTCCCCGCTCAGCCCAGTTGCAGCAGCGCCGGATCGCCCCCCATCGCCATGATGTTGACCGAGATGGCGCGCTCGATGGCGAAGCGGTGCAGCGCGTGCGGGCCGCCGGCCTTGGGCCCGGTGCCTGACAGGCCGACCCCGCCAAACGGCTGGACCCCCACCACCGCGCCAATGATCGAGCGGTTGACATAGATGTTGCCGGCCGGAACCAGTTCCTGGACCTCACGGGCAAAGCGCTCGATCCGGCTGTGGACGCCGAGCGTTAGGCCATAGCCCCGCGCGGCCAGGCGGGCGGCATATTCGGGAAGCTCAGCGGGATCATAGCGGCAGACGTGCAGGACCGGCCCGAACACCTCGCGCTCCAGAAAGTCCGGCGCATCGACTTCGGCGATCGTCGGAGCGAAAAAGTGGCCCGCTGCGGTCGTCCCGGGATGGCGGGCGACAATCCGCGCCTCGCGCTCGAGCCGCGCGATGTGGGCATCGAGCGCGCCAAGCGCCTCGGCATCGATCACCGGGCCGATGTCGGTCACGGGCAGGGCTGGATCGCCGAGATTGAGCGCGGCCAGCGCGCCGGTCAGGCATTCGATGATCCCTTCCGCGCTTTCGCGGGGCAGGAACAGCATCCGCAACGCCGAGCAGCGCTGCCCGGCCGAGCCGAAGGCGGACAGGATCACGTCGTCGACCACCTGCTCTTTCAGCGCGGTGGTATCGACGAACATCGCGTTGAGCCCGCCGGTTTCGGCGATGAACGGGATGATCGGGCCCTGGCGCGCGGCGAGGCTGCGGTTGATCGCCCAGGCGGTTTCGGTGCCGCCGGTAAAGGCCACGCCGTCGATCCCCGGATGCGCGACCAGCGCCGCGCCGACGACGGCACCATCCCCCGGCAACAGTGCGAGCAGGTTGGAATCAAGCCCGGCGGCGTGAAACAGCCGGACCGCTTCGGCGGCGATCAGCGGGGTTTGCTCGGCCGGCTTGGCCAGCACTGCATTGCCCGCGGCGAGCGCCGCAGCGATCTGCCCGGTGAAGATCGCCAGCGGGAAGTTCCACGGGCTGATGCAGACGAACACCCCGCGCCCGAACAGCTGCCAGCGGTTGCTCTCGCCGACCGGCCCGGTCAGGGCCTGCGGCGGGCCGAATTCGCGGGCCGCAAGAACCGCGTAGTACCGGCAGAAATCGGCAGCCTCGCGCACTTCGGCCACCGCATCGTTGAAGGTCTTGCCTGCTTCGAGGGTGAGCAGCGCGATCAGCCGGTCGGTGTTCGCTTCGAGCGCATCGCCCATCGCCCGCAGCACCGCCGCCCGGTTCGCGCCGCCGCTGCGGTCCCAGGCGGGCTGGATCGTGCGGGCGCGCGGTACGGCTTCCTCGATGTGATCGCTGGTCGAGGTTGCTGCCCTGCCGATCGGCGTCTGCCGCTCGACCGGGCCAAGAACTTCAACAGCGCCTTTGTCGTGAAGCACTCCGCCGACGATCGGTCCTGCCACCGGCGTCGCAGCCCGTTGCGCGGCCAGGTTTGCCGAATGCCCGGCCCGCACCGCGGCCTGGCTGAGATCGCGGCCCAGCGGATTGCGCCGCTCCGGGCCGTAGATGTCGCGGGGCAGGGCAATGCGCGGATGCTTGCCGGGGCGTGCTTCGACCAGCGCGACCGGGTCCTTGACGACCTCTGCCGCCGGGATGCTTTCGTCGAGCAAGACATGGACGAACGAACTGTTCGCGCCGTTTTCGAGCAGGCGGCGGACCAGGTAGGGCAGCAGCTCCTCATGCCCGCCAACCGGGGCATAGGCCCGCAGGATCAGCCCCCCGTATTCCTTTTCGGCCGCCTGGTAGAGCGCTTCGCCCATCCCATGGAGCCGCTGGTGTTCGATCACGACCCCGGCCGAGTCGGCCATCTCCCGCACCGCCGCGAGGGTATGGGCGTTGTGCGAGGCGAATTGCGGGTAGAGCAGCGGCGCGGCCTCGATCAGCGCCCGCGCGCAGACCAGATAGGACAGGTCGGTTGCCGCCTTGGTGGTGAACACCGGATAGTCCGCCATCCCCGCCACCTGCGCCCGCTTGATCTCGCTGTCCCAATAGGCGCCCTTGACCAGCCGGACCATGATCCGCCGCCCGCTGCGCCGGGCCAGATCGGCGAGGCCCTCGATCACGGCCAGCCCGCGCTTCTGATAGGCCTGGACCACCACGCCCAGCCCGCGCCAGTCGCCCAGCTCCGGTTCGTGCGCCAGTGCCTCGACCAGCTTGAGCGACAGAACCAACCGGTCGGCCTCTTCGGCGTCGATTGCGAAGTTCAGGTCGTGCCTCGCCGCGATCAGTGCCAGCGCCTTGACCCGCGGGTAGAGCTCCTCCCAGACCCGCGCTTCCTGCACCGCCTCATAGCGCGGGCACAGCGCCGACAGCTTGACCGATACCCCGTGGCCGTGTTCCGGGCCGGCCCCGCCCGAGGCAGCGCCGACCGTCTCGATCGCTTCGGCATAGATCACCGCATAGCGCGCCGCATCTTCAGCGGTGCGCGCCCCTTCGCCCAGCATGTCGAACGAGCAGAGCATCTTGTCGCGCTTGGCCCGCTTGAGCGCCTCGTTGATCGTCCGCCCCAGCACGAACTGTTCGCCCATGATCCGCACGGCCGCCGCCACCGCCTGGCGAATCAACGGCTCGCCGGCCTTGGCGGTCAGCCGCTTGAGATAGCCGCCGGCATCGCGCCGGGCCTCGTCCTCGACATCGACCAGCTTGCCGGTCAGCATCAGCCCCCAGGTCGAGGCATTGACGAACAGGCTGTCCGACTGGCCAAGGTGGCTGGCCCAGTCCGCCATGCTGATCTTTTCCGCGATCAGCCGGTCGCGGGTGTCGGCATCGGGGGTGCGCAGCAACGCTTCGGCCAGACACATCAGCGCCAGTCCTTCGGCGGTGCCGAGCGAGAATTCCTTGAGGAAACTCTCAACCACACCCTGCTTGCGGGCCGAGGCGCGCGCACCTTCGACCAGCCGCGCGGCGGTGGCACAAACCGAATCGCGCGCCGCTGCATCGAGCGGGGCAGCGGCGAGCAAGGCGGCAACCGCTGCGGCCTCGTCGGCAAACTTGCCCGCGTCGATTGTGTCCCAGTCCATGCCGTCGCTCGCCCGTCCCATCGTCAATACTCCCACATCCGAATGCTGACGCAGGATAATTGCTGGTATGACGAATGTGCTTCGTAAATTCAGGTTTCAGACGGAATGATAATTGATATGATCGACGAATGAGCGAACAATATTCACTCGATAGCACTGACCTGCGGCTGATCGACGCGCTGCAGGACAATGGCCGGATCACCAACCAGGATTTGGCCCAGCGCTGCGGCTTGTCGCCCGCCGCCTGCCACGACCGGGTCCGCCGCTTGCGCGAACGGGGCGTGATCCGGGCGACTGTCGCGGTGATCGAGCCAAAAGCGCTCAACTGCGACCTGCTGATTTTCGTCGAAGTGGTGCTCGATCGAACCACCAACGACGCTTTCCGGGCCTTCGCCGATCACGTCCGGGCAATCCCGGAAATCCTCGAATGCCACATGGTCGCGGGCGGGTTCGACTATCTGATCAAGGCCCGCGTCTCCGACATGGCCGAATACCGCGCGTTCCTCGGCAATATCCTCGCCTCGGTGCCCGGCGTGCGCGAGACCCGGACCTATGCGGTGCTGGAGCAGGTCAAGGAAACGCTGCGCCTGCCGCTGCCGCGCAAGGCCCGGCGCGAGGGTTGAGCCTGGGCCGGTTTTGCCCGCTTAGCGCCCCAACAGGAAGCTTGAAAACTTGACCTTGCGGGCGGAATGGTTCTTTCCTGATCAGGTTGCAGGCCAAGCCTGCCCGGCGGGTGATTGAAAGGCGGGGAATGACCAAGGAGTTCGTTCGAGAGGCGCGACCGGCCCGCCGGATTCGGCCGACCTCGTTCGACGTCGCCGAGCTTGCCGGGGTCAGCCAGTCGACCGTGTCGCGTGCGCTGGCCGGGGACCCGGTGGTCAGCCAGCGAACCCGTGAGCGCGTGCAGCAGGCCGCGAACGAGCTCAACTATTTCATCGATCAGAACGCCACCCGGCTGCGCACCGGGCGCACCGGGGTGATTGCGGTGATCGTGATCTGCCGCCCGGGCGAGCTGAAGGAGGACATGAACCCGTTCTACTACTCGCTGCTCGGCAACATCTGCTCGGCGATTTCGGCGGCCGGGTTCGATTCGCTGGTTTCGTTCGAGGACGGGCAGAAGAACCTCAACGGCTATTACGAAAGCAACCGGCGGGCCGATGGCCTGATCGTGATGGGCACCGCCGAGAATGTCGAGGCCTGGTCGCATTACCGCGAAGTCGCCGAAAGCGGCGCGCACCTGGTCTGCTGGGGCGCGCCTTATCCCGACCAGAACTGGGTCAGATCGGACAATGCCCGCGGCGGCCAGCTGGCCGGCCAGCTGCTGATCGATCGCGGCTATCGCAAGATCGTCCATGTCGGCTCGGAAACCGCGCTGCAGGGGCAATACCGCGAGCGCTACGACGGCTATTGCGCGGCGCTGCGCGAAGCGGGGCTTGAGCCGCGGATCGTCCAGATCGATCCCTCGCTGCTGCGGATCGAGCAGGGCCGCAAGGCGGTGGCCGATATGGTCGAACAGGGGCTGGAATTCGACGCGGTGTTCGCCGCCTGCGACCAGATCGCGATCGGGGTGATGCAGGAATTGCAGGCGCGCGGGATCCGCGTTCCCGAACAGGTCGGGGTGGTCGGCTTCGATGGCAACCGCGCCGGGGAACACGTCGTCCCGGCGCTGACCTCGATCGAGCCGGACCTGGCGCTCGCCGCGCAGCTGCTGGTGGGGCACCTCAGGGCGATGCTCGACGGCGAAAAGATCGACGATTGGCTCGTCCCGGTCCACCCGGTGATCCGCCAGAGCGCGCGCGGCCCCGCCGCCTAGGCTGCGCGGCGCTTGACCAGCGCGGAGCGCAGGCAGCGGCAGACCACTTCGCCGCGCTGGTTGAGCAGTTCGTGCTGGAAGGTGACGATCCCGGCATTGGGGCGCGACTTCGATTCCTTGAGCTCGACCACTTCGCTGGTCGCCCGCATCGTATCGCCGATGAACACCGGCTTCGGCATCACCAGCTTGTCATAGCCAAGGTTGGCGACAAGCGTGCCGACGGTGGTATCGCCGACCGACAGCCCCACCATCAGCGCAAACGTGAAAGTGCC
>CALCQB010000027.1 GCA_937897535.1 uncultured Novosphingobium sp.
TCTCGTCCGTGATGAATCCGGCGCTTCGGCAGCCGAATATGCCCTGATCCTCGCCATCGTCGGCGTCGGCATCGGCGCTGCTGCGCTCGCTCTTGGTGGCAACATCCGTGCAGCCATCGGCGGCGCTTCGGACGAAGTCTACAAGTGCAACAATGCATCGTCGGCTGCTGCGGTATCGAACTTCACCAGCGTCAGCTGCTAAGCCAGATGTCCAAGATACGGTCCGGTCATGAGCTGACCGGACCGTATCTTACCTTTTGAGTTTATTAACCAAAATTGGGGGCATTATGGCTGGGCGAAGTTGGCTGGTGGCAATCGCTGCCATCGTGATCGGACTCTTGGCAGTGGTGATCGCCAATGCCTGGTTTTCCGGCATGAAGGAAAAGCAGGATCAGGTCGCGCAGGTCGACTCGACCGTCCAGATCATCGTCGCGACCCAGCCGCTCGAATTCGGCACCAAGCTAACCCCGCAAAACATCAAGCTGGTCGCATGGCCGGCTTCTTCGATTCCGCAGGGCGCATTCCGCAACGCCAAGGATGCGCTGGCCGACAACCGAGTCGCCTTGCGGCCGATCGTGGTCGGCGAACCGATCCTGGCCGACAAGGTCAGCGGCAAGGATGGCCGGGCCAGCCTGGCCGCGCTGCTGCCCGATGGCATGCGCGCCTATTCCATGCCGGTTGACGCGGTCAACGGGGTGGCCGGATTCGTCCTGCCCGGCACAATGGTCGATGTCCTGCTGACCCGCAGAATTCCTGGTGAAGGCACCGACGCGGAAGATCTCCGCTCGGACATCCTGCTCAGCAATGTCCAGGTGCTGGCGATCGATCAGGCCGCCACCAACAAGGAAGGCAAGCCCAAGGTTGGCCGCACCGCGACGCTCGCCGTTTCGCTCTACGATGCCCAGCGGCTCGCGCTGGCGCACAAGATGGGCACGCTCAGCCTGGCGCTGCGCAAGGTTGAAACCGGGGCCGGATCGCCGACCGAGCTGGCGGGTGACATCGGGCCGACCGGGGCGACGCTGATCGGACGCCAGGTCACCGCGCCGCCGATGCGGGTGGTGCGCCGGTCCGGATCCGGCAGCGCGCCAGCTTCGCCGCCGCGGATGGCCTATGCTCCGCCGCCGGCCGCGCGCTCGGCTTTACCAATTCCACGGACTGCAGGGGGTGGCTCGAGCATGACCGTATTCCGCGGCGCAGAGCCGACCGTCTATCCGGTCGGTTATTCAGGGGGGCGCTGAGATGAACACCAGAAACGCATTGGCGTTCGCGCTGCTGGCCATGGCGACGCCGCTGGCGCTCGCGGCTCCGGCCCAGGCCCAGGACAGCGCCGGGCTCCACGCCGGCACGCTCGAGGTGCCGCTCAACAAGAGCCAGGTGGTGACCGCCGACCGACCGATCGGCAAGGCGATGATCGGCAACGCCGAAATCGCCGACGTCGTGCCGATTTCCGACCGGGCGATCTATGTCCTCGGCAAGAAGAACGGCACGACCAGCCTGACGCTATACGACACCAGCAACCGGGTCATCGCGATCATGGACGTCTCGGTCGGGCCCGACGTCGAGGGGCTCCGGGCACAGCTCGGGCAATTGCTCCCGGGTGAGCGGATCGACGTGCGGCTATCCAACGGCTCGATCCTGCTGACCGGGCTGGTCAGCGACCCCGGAGCAGCCGGGCGGGCCGCGCAACTGGCCAGGGCCTATGCCGGTGACAACGTCATCAACCTGCTGTCGGTCGGCAGCAGCCGCCAGGTCATGCTCGAGGTCAAGTTCGTCGAAGTCGATCGCCAGATGGGTGAGAAGCTGGGCGTCAGCGGGCTTGGCAACAACCAGAGCGGCAGCTTCACCGGCGCGGTGGGCGAAGGCGCGCAGCTTGGCGCCAACGGGCTGCGGCTTGGTTCGATTACCGATCAGTTCGGGATTATCACCAAGGCATTCAGCATCGGTGGGCTCGATCTGGCCGCGACCCTCAATGTGCTCGAACGGCGCGGGCTGTCCAAGACCCTCGCCGAGCCGACCCTGATCGCGATCTCGGGCGAAAAGGCCTCGTTCCTGGCGGGCGGCGAGTTTCCGATCCCGGTCCAGCAAGGTTCGGGTGGCAACGGGTCGAATGCGATCACCATCGAATACAAGCCGTTCGGGGTAAGCCTGTCCTTTACCCCGACCGTGCTGGGCGACGGGGTGATCAGCCTGATCATCGAACCCGAAGTCAGCTCGATCGATCCATCGGCCTCGGTCACTATCAACGGACTGGTGGTACCCGGCCTGCAGACCCGCCGGGCCAGCACTACGGTCGAACTGCGCGATGGGGAAAGCTTTGCCATCGCCGGGCTGATCCGCCGCGATTTCCAGACCACGGTCCGGCAAATCCCGGTGCTCGGCTCGATCCCGATCCTGGGTTCGCTGTTCCGCTCAAGCTCCTACAACCGCGGCGAGACCGAGCTGATGATCATCGTCACGCCGCGGCTGGTCCAGCCGATCCGGCCCGATCAGGTCCGCCTGCCGACCGACCGGATCGCCGATCCCAAGCCGATCGACGTCCTGATCGACGGCGACGGCTACCGCCCGCTGAAGATGCCGCCGATCCCGGGTGCGCCTGCGCTCGATGGCGCGGCGGCTCCGGCTGCCAAGGCCCCGGCCGCCGGGGTGACCGGGGCCAGCGAATTGCCGCCCGCAGCGTCGAACCAGGCAAATGCCAAGAAGGATAACGGCTATGAGTTCTAACGGTCGGTCCCTGATCGCGGTGAGTGGCCTGCTGGTCATGCTTGGCGGCTGCGAACACGCGCTGGGTGACAAGGATGCCACCAAGTTCGGCGAGCCCAATCGCATGACGATGGCGGCCCAGGTGGTCAATCCGGACCCGCAATACGACCAGCCGATGACCGGCAGCGCCGACAGCGCGGCCCAGGCGGTCGAACGCTGGCGGACCGACAAGGTCAAGAAGCCCGACCGGGTCAAGAGCACGCAAGGCAGTGGTAGTGGCGGTGGCAGCTAATTACAGGAGGTAAACCTGCGATGCGCGGGTCTTTTATCAGCAAGTTCCTTGCGGACCAGGATGCGGCGATCGCGCCGCTCTACGCCCTCGGGATTGGTGTCCTGGTGACCATGTCCGCGATCGGTTTTGACTATGGCCGCCTGATGGCGCTCGATTCCGAACTGCAGAACGCTGCCGACGAAGCCGCGCTGGCCGCGGCAACGCAGCTGGATGGCAGCGAAGACGCGATGGCCAACGCGCGCGATGCTGCAAACAATGCCTTCGCCACAGCCGGAAGCGAGTTTGTCAACCAGACCCGCTTCGCCAACGATGCGCGGGTGACCGGCGCGACCGATACCCGGCCAATCACCAGTCTGAGCTATCGGTTCTTCGACGCCTATGACAGCACCACGGACGCACCCGGCAACGAATTGACCGACGACGACGACAGCCCGGACGCGCAGGTGGTTGAAGTGACGGTCAACGCCCGCCGGGTGTTCTATGCGCTGACGCCGCTGGTCCGGGCGGTCAATTCGGGCAATGTGATCGGCAAGGCGCTGGCGGGGCTGCAATCGGCGACCTGCAATGCCCCGCCGATGATGTTCTGCGTGCCCAATGACGCTGATGGCGATCCAATGCTTGGCTTTCCGGGCGACGACGATATCGGCCGGGCGCTGAACCTTCATTTCAAGACCCAGGGCAATGCCAACGATAGCGCCAACGGCAACGGCCACAATGCCACCGACACCTCCGACTGGGCCCCGGGCAATTTCGGCTTCCTCGACATCAACTATGGGCTGAACGGGAACGTCAAGACTCGCACGCTGGGGCTTAACGAAGGCTTCCTCGGTTGCACCGGAGAGACTGTCGAGAGCGAACCAGGGTTTCGCGATCCGCAAGCTGACGCGCTCAATTCGCGGTTCGACATGTATTCGGGCAGCGTCAAACAGAACGACTGCAATTCTGCCGGGGATTTCTGCCCGGCCGAAAACGTCCGCCGCAACTGGGTAAATGTCCAGACCAAGACCAATGTCGCCGGACCGCAGGTGGCCAGCCAGGCCTGCAGTGCCACTCCTGCGGTCAACGGCTGGAAAGACGCGGCGACGCTGCCGACGTCCGCGGTTGCCCCCGATATCATTCAGGCTCCCGGAACGCAGGGGTTGCCGGCCGACGACTGCCTCATTTCGGGCAGCTGCGGCACGTTTCTGGGTGACGGCGTGTGGAACGGGGCAGCCTACATGACCAAGTACCACCCCACCGTTTCGCTCAGCACCGCCGCACCCAACGGGACCCGCTACGAAGTCTACCAGTGGGAACTCCAGAACAAGGCCGCGCGCCTCCCGTCACCCTCGAAGGTCGGGTACCTTGCAACCAAACGCAAAAACGGCAACAATTTCGACGTCGATCTTTACTGCGCCTTTCCGCAGCCGCTGACGGGTCATACGCCGGTGGTCACGTCGGATGAGCAGAAGGACCGCCGCATTTTGACGGTGGCTGCGGTCGATTGCACGGGTCTGAACGGCAGCGCCCCGGTGAAGATATTGCACTGGGTCGATATGTTCCTGCTGCGCCCGGCCAATATCACTTCGGAGGACAAAAACTTCCTGACCGAGATCGTTGGTCCTGCCACGCAGGCCAATGGCGATAGCGGCTTCCAGTTTTACGGACGCAAGAAGGCAGTGCTGATCCGATGAATCTGCGCGATTTCATCCTCGACGAACGCGGAGTGGCGGCGACCGAATTTGCCCTGATGCTGCCGTTGCTGATCCTGCTGCTGTTCGGCGGAAGCGAGGCCGCGCATTTTGTCTGGACCCAGCACAAGCTGACCGAGGGAGTCCGCAACGGGGTCCGCTTTGCCTCGCGGCTGCCGATCGGCAAGCTCTGCGATGGTTCGACCGTCGTTCTGGCCGATCCCGAACTTGCCGAGATCAAGGAGATTACCCGCACCGGCCGGGTGGCCGCAGGTCAGGCGAATGCGGTTGTGCCGGGCTGGACTGCTGCCGACGTCAGTGTCGACGTCAGCTGCGAGGCGTTTGTCCAGACCGGGATCTACACCGATCTCAATGCCCCCGGCCCGATCGTGACCGTCCGGGCCAACAACGTGCCCTATCCGTCGCTGTTCAATTTGCTGGGGCGGCTCCCGCGGAGCATCCAGTTGAATGCCCGGGCCAGCACTGCGGGTATCGGCATATGAGCCGGCTGAAATCCTTCTGGCGGGACCAGTCCGGCGCGGCCGCCGCCGAATTTGCGCTGGTCCTGCCGGTCGCGCTGCTGTTCCTGCTGGGCACGATCGACATCGGCCGATATTTCTGGCTGATCAATGAGGGCGAAAAGGCGGTCCAGATGGGCACCCGCTATGCCGTCGCGACCGGGGTGATAACCCCCGGACTGAACGAGGTCAGCTACGTCGATTTCGAGTGCCCGGGCAAGACGCTAAAAGCCGGCGATACGATTTGCCGCGAAGCGCTGGGGACGATTACCTGCACCGGGACTGGTGCGGCGGTATCCTGCGATTGCGTTGACGACCCGATCGGCGGAGGCGATTCCTGCCCCGATCTGGGTACGCCGAGCCTCGAGGCGTTCAATGCGATCGTCCACCGGATGCAGGTGGTGGACAGCAGGATCGGGGCGGGCAATGTCAAGATCAGCTATTCAGGCTCGGGCATCGGCTTTGCCGGTGATCCCATCGAGGACAGCAATGGCGATCCTTTGAGCGAGATTGCGCCGGTCGTCACGGTCGAGGCCAGCGGCGTGCGCTTCCGTTCGATTTCACTTCTGGGATTTGGGATCAGGTTGCCCAATTTCCGCTATTCGCAGACGCTGGAAGATGGCGACGGCCGGATCGCTTACTAGGCATACAGACATGGGAACAATGGACAACTACTTCGACAGAGTCACCAAATCCCCGCTCGGCGGTCCCGGCGAACTGTGCATTGCGGCCTCGCCTGAAAGCCTGGCGGGATTGCAGGCGTCAGCAACGACAGACAGCGTAAGCACTGCCGTGATGGTCGAAGTGGGGCCAGACGATGAGATTGCCGACGCGGTTCTGGCGCTGGCGAAAGTGCTGGTTGTCGAGGTCGATACCGAGCACCCGCAAACCATGCGGCGGGTGCGGAGCATCCGGTCCAGTTATCCCGAACTCAAGATTATCGCGGCGATCGCGCAGACCGACGTCAAGTTGGTCAAGGCGCTGGTGCGGCAGGGTATCTGCGACGTTGCTGAACTGCCATTCCAGCCGGAAGAGCTCATCGCTCAGGTGTTCGAGGCCGCCAGCGAGGCGCTCGAACTGACCCGGGAAGCGCCACTGGCGCCGGTCTATGCAGTGGTTCGGAGCGTCGGTGGCTCGGGCAGCACCAGCGTCCTCACCCACCTGGCAGCGGCTCTGACCGAGACCGATCAAGGCAAGCGCCGGGTCTGTCTGGTGGACTTCGATCTGCAATGCGGTGAAGTCGCCGCTTATGTCGGTGCGGCCGCCACCGTCAACATCGGATCCCTGCTCGAGGCCGGCGACAGGCTTGACGATGCCGTGGTCAGCAGCGCGGTCGTTGAAACGCGCTATGGATTTTCCATCATCGCCGCACCGGATGCCGTGGTCCCGCTCGATTTTGCCGATCAGGCGCAAGTCAACGCGATCCTGACCTTGCTGCGGCAGCGCTTCGAC
>CALCQB010000028.1 GCA_937897535.1 uncultured Novosphingobium sp.
GCACCTGGCAATTGAGGTTGCGGCGCAGCAGATGCATCGTGTGGTTGCCGCCGATGCTCATCCCGTCGCCGTCGCCGGTCACCAGCCAGATATCGAGCTCCGGATTGGCCAGTTTGATCCCGGTGGCAAAGGCCGGCGCGCGGCCGTGGATGGTGTGGAAGCCATAGCTTTCGACATAATAGGGAAACCGGCTCGAGCAGCCGATCCCGCTGACGAACACGGTCTTGGCCGGATCCGCACCGAGTTCGGGCAAGGTCCGCTGGACCGCTTTCAGGATCGCATAGTCCCCGCAACCGGGGCACCAGCGGACTTCCTGGTCCGATTCCCAGTCCTTGAGCGAGGATTCGTGACGGATCGGGGTCATGTCGTTCATGGGTTGGCACTCTTGATGCTGGGCAGCTGCTTGGCGTTGGGCGGCACCTCGTCGCCCCCGGCGTTGCCGGGCACGCCGTCGAAATAGGTCGCGATCGCGGCTTCGATTTCGGCGATGGCGAAGGGCTGGCCCGAAACCTTGTTGAGCGGCTGGGCGTCGACCAGGAACTGGTCGCGCAGCACGGTCTTGAACTGGCCGGTGTTCATCTCGGGCACGAGGATCTTGTCATACCCGCGCAGCAGTTCGCCCAGATTGGCCGGCAGCGGCCAGATGTGGCGGACGTGGATATGGCTGACATCCATGCCCTTGGCCCGGGCCTTGCGGACTGCCTGGTGGATCGGGCCGAAGGTGCTGCCCCAACCGACCACGGCGAGCTTGCCGCTCGTAGTGCCGAGGCAGACGTCCTGCGCCGGGATGCTGCCCGCCACGCCATCGACCTTGGCCTTGCGCGCGTCGGTCATGGTCTGGTGGCTCTCGGGCGAATAGTCGAGGTTGCCGGTGCCGGGGTTTTTCTCGATCCCGCCGATCCGGTGAGTCAGACCCGGGGTGCCCGGCTTGATCCACGGCCGCGCGCCCTTGGCATCGCGGGCATAGGGCAGCAGCGTGCCATCGGGGCCGTTGCGTTCCTGCAGGAAGGTGACCGGGAATTCGGCGTAGCTGGCCGGATCGGGCACCGCCCACGGCTCGGCCGCGTTGGCGATGTAGCCGTCGGTCAGCAGGATCACCGGGGTCATGTACTGGGTCGCGATCCGGCAGGCCTCGATCGCGCAGTCGAAGGCATCTCCGGGGCTGCGCGCCGAAATGACCGGGATCGGGGTATCGCCGTTGCGGCCATAGACCGCCTGATAGAGGTCCGATTGTTCGGTCTTGGTCGGCAGTCCCGTGGAGGGCCCGCCACGCTGCGAGTTGACGATCACCAGCGGCAGTTCGGTCATTACCGCCAGGCCCATGGCCTCGCCCTTCAAGGCGATGCCCGGACCCGACGAGGAGGTCACACCAAGGTGCCCGGCGTAGGACGCGCCGATCGCGGCGGCGATTGCAGCGATCTCGTCCTCGGCCTGGAAAGTGGTGACGCCGAATTCCTTGAGGCCGACCAGATAGTGCAGGATCGAGCTGGCCGGCGTAATCGGATAGCCGCCGAAGAACATCGGCAGATGCGCCAGCTGCGCCCCTGCCACCAGCCCCAGCGCGACCGCTTCGGCGCCGGTAATCGTCCGGTAGAGTCCGGCCGGGGTCGCCACCGCGTCGATGTGCTGCTTGTGCAGCTGCCCGCCCAGCTCGGCGGTTTCGCCATAGGCGTGACCGGCGTTGAGCGCGGCAATGTTGGCCTCGGCCAGCGTGGGGTTCTTCTTGAACTTGTTGTTGAGCCACGCGATCAGCGGCGCGCGATCACGGTCGAACATCCACAGCGCCAGCCCCAGCGTCCACATGTTCTTGCAGCGCAGCGCGTCCTTGTTGCCCAGCCCGAACGGCTTGACCGCCTCAACCGTCAGCGCACTGATATCGAAGGCCAGCACCTGCCACTTGGCGAGGCTGCCGTCGTCGATCGGGCTGACCTCGTACTTGGCCTTTTCGAGGTTGCGCTTGGTGAACTCTCCGGTGTCGGCGATGATCAGCCCGCCGGGCTTGAGCGCGCCGACATTGGTCTTGAGCGCCGCCGGGTTCATCGCCACCAGAACGTCTGGGGCGTCGCCGGCGGTGTCGATCTCGGTCGAGCCGAAGTTGATCTGGAACGCCGAGACCCCGAACAGTGTGCCCTGCGGCGCGCGGATTTCGGCCGGAAAGTCCGGGAAGGTCGCAAAGTCGTTGCCCGCCAGCGCGCTCGACAGGGTGAACTGCCCACCGGTCAGCTGCATGCCGTCGCCCGAGTCCCCGGCAAAGCGGACGACAACGGCTTCGGGACTGTTCTTGATGGATGCTTCGGGTTCGGCGATCTGCGTAGCCATGCTTCTTCCTTGTCAGGCGGACCATGCGCCTTGTCTGGCGCGCCCTAGTCCCCTCCCTGCAATTCGCGCAATCAAGAAAAACTGTCGCGCGGCCAATTCGACAAGAGGACTGCTAAGGCGGCTAGTCAAGGGGCTATTCGCGTTTTAACCTGTCGATTAAATGAACCAGCCATCTGGCCAGCTTTCGTCATTGCGAGGAGCGTAGCGACGAAGCAATCCAGGAGCGTCGCGCGCAATCGCTCTGGATTGCTTCGCTCCGCTCGCAATGACGAAGCCTGTTTTGAGAGGAAAGCTTGAGATGACCGATTCCCCCAACTTCCGCGAAGATGTCCAGGGCTTCCTCGCGCTGGTCAACAGCCTGCCCGCCCCGGAACGGCTCGATCCGGTCGCCGCCGAAGCGCTTGGCAAGTTCGACGGCTTCGTTGATGACCGCTTTCACCGGCACATCCCGTTCGATCAGCAGCTCCCAGAGGGCCATCCGCAGGATCGTCCGGTCGATGGCGGGCAATTGCGGCACCGGCCAGGCGGGCGCGTTCTTGGCGATGATCGCGTCGAGCGGTTCGCGGTTCCCCTCGCCGGAGATGAAGCCGCAGTAGTAGCCCTCCGGGTCGAGCATCACGAGCGTCGGGTTCGTCATCAGCGCACGTGCCATCTCGAGGAGCTTGCGCTGGCCGCCGGACAGCGTGCCGGCGTACTCGTTGCGCATGTGGTCGAGCTTGAAGCGGGCC
>CALCQB010000029.1 GCA_937897535.1 uncultured Novosphingobium sp.
TCTACACAAGGCGAAGACACTCTTTCCCTACACGACGCTCTTCCGATCTTATCTGCAGGAGCATCAGCAGCAGGTGAGGAGGTCATGAGAAGAAGGAAGGCGGTGAGGGTGAGGAGGAGCTTCATGGGGAGGTTTGCGGTTGTTTGCTATGGTTGGCAGTGGTTTGCAATGGTTTTAAAACAACTGCAAACAATCGCCAACGATTGCAAACAACTGCAAACCTCCATCAACTACCGCCAACTTTTGTCACGCCAAGGTCCGGCATTCAGGCAATCCCGCACGCAGGCTGGCCCAGGGTTCTTGAGCTGAGACGTCTTGGGGGTCGGGGACGGCGGCGAGGTCGTCGAGCTGGTCGGCGGATCGGATGGCCCGGCGCTGGCCTGCGCGCGCACCACGATCGAGGCGGGCAAAGCGCTGGTCACCGCCAACAAGGCGATGATCGCGCACCACGGGCTCGAACTGGCGGCCAAGGCCGAAGACAAGAAGGTCGCGCTCAAGTTCGAAGCGGCGGTTGCGGGCGGGATTCCGGTGATCAAGGGCCTGCGCGAAGGCGCCGCCGCCAATGAGATTGAGCGGGTCTACGGAATCCTCAACGGGACCTGCAATTTCATCCTGACGGTGATGGAAGATACCGGCCGCGATTTTGCCGACGTGCTGGCCGAGGCCCAGGCCAAGGGTTTTGCCGAAGCCGATCCGGCCTTCGACATCGAAGGGACCGACGCCGCGCACAAGCTGTCGATCCTCGCGGCAATTGCGTTCGGAGCCAAGATCGATTTCGCGTCGGTCGAGACCGCCGGGATCACCCGGCTGCGCGCCGCCGACATAGCCCAGGCCAGTGCGCTGGGCTATGTCATCCGGCTGATCGGGATGGCCGAAACCGAAGGACTGAACGGAACCAAGGCGCTGTTCCAGCGGGTCCAGCCGCACCTGGTGCCGGTCGATCATCCGCTGGCCCATGTCGATGGTGCCACCAACGCGGTAGTGGCTGAAGGCAACTTTTCGGGCCGGCTGCTGTTCCAGGGGGCCGGGGCCGGCGACGGACCCACTGCCAGCGCAGTAGTCGCCGACCTGATCGACATTGCGCGCTCCACCGTCCGGGGCGGCGAAGTCGGCAACGCCTTCTCGGTGCCGGTCGGGGAACTTGAAGACCTTGGCCCGGCCGAGACCGGCCACCGGCTTGGCCGTGCCTACGTCCGCTTCATGGTCGCCGACCGGCCGGGCGTGCTGGCCGAGATCACCGCCGCCTTGCGCGATGCCGGGGTCTCGATCGAAAGCCTGATCCAGAAGGGCCGCGCCGGCGACGCGGTGATGGTCGCGATGGTCACCCACGAGGGTCCCGAAAGCGCCGTCGCCAAGGCAATCGCGCTGCTCGAAGGCTCCGACAGCCTGACCGAGCCGCCGCTGGTGCTGCAAATCCTGGGGGATTAGGGCGCGGTCATTTCGCCCTTGGCGATCTTGTCGGCATCGGAGCCTTCGGGCGGCTCGGGAATGGCCTTCAGGTCGATGTAGTAAACCGGCGGTGGTACCGAGCCGAAGTGCTGGCATTCCTTGCAATAGCCCTTGTCGAACTGCGGCGCGCGGGGAACCCCGCCGTTGAGCGCGCGGCGGCCTTCGAGCGTGTTGGGATCGGGATCGCCGCGCTCGACCTGCTGGTCTTCACCCCGATCCACGCAGACCACGATTTCGTCGCTGCCCGGCTTGGGCCGGCAGCGCAGCCGCGGATCGGGAACGCCATAGGCCGCCTTGGCCGCATCGACCCGGGCCTGGACTTGCCGGTCGAGCGCGTCCGGGTCGGCCGGGCCCTGGGTCTGGGCAAGCAGCGGCGCCGGTAGCATCAGCAAGACTGCCAGCACCAAGCTCCGCACGTGTCGCTCCCTACCCTTTGCGCCCGGCGGCCAAGGAGCGCCCGGGCGCTTAATCCGTCCTGAACGCGGCCCCCTCGACAGCGGACCGCCGCGCGGCTAAGCGCCCGCTACATACCTATGCAGCAGAAAGATTTGCCCGACCATGATCAAGCCCACCACCCCCGCCTCGTCGGTGCTCGACCGCGTCCTGGTGCTCGAAATGGTCCGGGTGACCGAAGCGGCTGCGATCGGGGCGTCGAAACTGATCGGGCGCGGGGATGAAAAGGCCGCCGATGCCGCCGCGGTCGAGGCGATGCGCGCCGCGCTCAACGAACTGGCGATGGACGGCACCGTGGTGATCGGCGAGGGCGAGCGCGACGAGGCGCCGATGCTGTTCATCGGCGAAAAGGTCGGCTCGGCGCAGGGCTCCGGGCCGAAGATCGACATCGCGCTCGATCCGCTTGAGGGCACCACCATCACCGCCAAGGCCGGCCCGAACGCGCTGGCCGTGCTGGCGGTGGCCGAAGAGGGCAACCTGCTCAACGCGCCCGACGTCTATATGGCCAAACTGGCGGTCGGCCCGGGCTATCCCGAGGGAATCATCGACCTGGCCAAGAG
>CALCQB010000030.1 GCA_937897535.1 uncultured Novosphingobium sp.
GCGGGCGGTGAGCGGGGTGGCGGCGCGGACCAGCGGCACCGGCGCGAGCATGGTTCCGGCCAGGGCGGCCAGGGTGGTGCGGCGGTCGATCATCGGGACGCTCCCTTCTGCAAGGCCCTGGGCAACGGCAACCAGGCCAGCCGACTCGCCTGAAACGAGCCAAGCCACAACCTGCCCCCGGCAATCGCGGCGGCGGAATGGCCGTTGAAGCCCGCTGCGGGCGAGCCTTCGGCGACAATCCTGACGGTCTTGCCCTTGCGGTCAAGTTCGCCCACTGCCCAGCCGCGATGGCACAGCATCGGATCGGCAACCCCGTTGACCACCTGGCGCAAACCGCCGCAGGCCGGTTCGTCGAGCCGCATCCCGGTCAGCAGCAGGCGCCCGCCGGTCCAGTGGATATTGTCGGGCATGAAGCCGGGGGCCTCGATCCGCGCCAGCGGTCGGGTGGTGTCGCGCCGGTCAAAGGCCACCACCGCGTGCCAGCCGAACGCCACGACATAGAAGCGGCGCCCATCGGGATCGACTTCCAGCCCGTTGTTGCCGGGCAGCTGCGTTCCCGGCAGCTCGACGAACCCGGCCGCGCCCGGCGACCAGCTCCACACCGCGCCGGTGTTCCGGCCCTGAACGAAGTCGGCGATCGTGGTTCCGGGCCGGGTCAGGACGGTGACCAGCACCGTGCCATCGGCAAAGCTGGCCACGCTGTTGCCGACCTGCCCCGGTGGCAAGGGCAGGCAGCCGCGCCAGGTCAGGCTAGGCTCGCGGCCTGCATGCGCCAGCACATCGAACACCTCGATCGCCTCGCGTCCGCCGTGGCTGACGGTCAGGACCCGCCAGCGGCCCGGCCCGGTCTGCCGCAGCGCCAGCCCGCGGGCGTTGAACAGCGTGGGGTCCAGCGGACCGGGACAGTTCGGGTAGGTTGCCGCGTCGGGTGCGCTGGTGCCGTCAAACCAGGCGCGGTATGTGGCCGTGCGGGTATCGACCAGCTTGAGCCCCGCCCCGGGCGCGAAGCCGCTGGTGATCAGCCACGGCGTTCCGGGCAGCGCCAGCAGGTCCTCCGGCTTGACCGGGCCGCAGACATAGCTCAGCGGCGGATCGGGCGCGCAACTGTCCGGCGCGGCGCTGCCCAGCACCGCCGCCAGCAGAAGCGCCGCGACGCTCATCAGCGCTTTGGCACGCCCAGTTTGGCGTGGAAGAAGTCAAAGGTGGCGTTGGTGGCCTGCAGGGTCGCGGTGCGGGTCTGGGCCGGGGTCGAACCAATGAACGAGTGGTCGACACCCGGAATGTAGATCACCTGGACCGGCACGCCCGCCGCGCGCAGCTTTGCTTCGCCAAGGCGCGATTGCGAAATCGGCACAACCTTGTCCTCGGTACCGTGGATCAGCAGGAACGGGGGATCCTTGGCGTCGACGTATGTGACCGGGCTGGCCAGCGCGTAGGTTTCGGCGCTGCACCGGCCGTTGCAGTCCATCAGGCGTTCTGCGGCATTATCGGTGGCATCGGCGCGCCCGGCGGCGAGCGCGCCGAAATCGAACACCCCGTACCAGGTCACCGCCGCCGTCGCGCAGACATCCTTTGCCGCTGCCGGATCGAGGCTGGTATCCTTGCAGGTCAGCGCAGTCAGCGCGGTCAGATGCCCGCCGGCCGAGCCGCCCCAGATCCCGACCCGGCTCGGGTCGATCCGGTACCTGGCGGCATTATCGCCCAGGAACCGCAGCGAGGCCTTGGCATCCTGCAATTGGGCCGGGAACTTCGCTTCGGCCGACAGCCGGTACTCGAGGCTGGCGACCGTAAAGCCTTCGGCGGCGAGCGAGGCCAGCACGGCCGGGAAATTCGCCAGCGCGCCCGAATGCCGGGTGTGTCCGCCGGTCCAGCCCCCGCCGTGGATATACAGCACCAGTGGATGCGGGCCCTTGGTGGCAGGCACGTAGATATCGACCACTTGCGGGGTGTAGCCCGGCAACTGCTGATAGATCACATCGCGGTAAGCCTTGACCCCCTTGGGGAACAGCACCGGCTGGACCGGGAAATGATCGGTCATTTCGGGCTTGTCGGCCACCGGAAAGACCCGCTGGGCGGCGACCGGCGCGGCCAGCGTGGCGACCATGGCGGCAAGAATCAGCGGCGTACGGATCATCATCCTCTCCTATCGACCAAGGCGATCCCGGCGTGACCCGGGACTCGTTTGTGCAAGGCTACCACGCCGCAAAGCTTGACAGAAGCAAAAATGATGCGAACTAGTTCGTAACACAAATAAGACGGAACTGTGGACAGGTGGAGACGGCAGCGGGAATTGGCGTTATCGATGAAGGGCCCGCGCGTTCCGCAACGCGCGGCGGGGCCATTCATGGAGATTCCGCTTTGTCTGCCGACACCGCAAAGCCTGCCAAACCGCCGCGCCGGACCCACGCCGAAGCACGCGAAGCGGCGATCAGCCAGATCATCGATATTGCCACCGCCGAGTTCGTAGAAAAGGGGCTGGCCGGGGCCCGGATCGACGAGATCGCCGGCAAGGCAACCAAGCGCAAGATCTACTACTACTTCGAAGGCAAGGATGAACTCTACCGCGCGGTGCTCGAGCGGGCCTACCGTGCGGTCCGCGAAAGCGAGAGCCAGGTCGACATCGACAGCGGCACCGCGCTTGAGGCGCTGCGCCGTCTGATCGAACACGATGTCCACTATCACGCCCAGCATCCCGAGCTGGTCCGGCTGGTGATGAACGAGAACATCCACCGCGCCGAACACCTCAAGCAGATCGACACGCTGCCGACCGGCAACCGCCGGGTGATCGAAATCCTGGCGCGGATCATCGCGCGGGGCGAAGCCGAAGGCAGTTTCCGCACGGGGATCGACCCGGTCGAACTGCACATGAACATCAGCTCGCTGAGCTTTTACAACGTATCGAACCAGTTCACCTTCGCGCACAACTTCGGGATCGACATGGCCAGTCCCGCAGCGGTCGCGCGCCGGGCCAAGCAGGTTGCCGACATCATAATTGCCTGGGTGACGCAGCAGGACTGATCGCGCGGCCGGCGGGTGCCGGCGGGATCGGGTGCGGTTGCGGATGCCTGGCAGGACAAGGGAAGAGGATCATGGCAGGATTTGACGCAGCCGCCGGGGGCGAGGCACCGGCCAACTGGACGGGGGCCGGGATCGCCACCGTGGCGCTGTGCTTTGCGATCAACATGGCCGACGGGGTCGATGTGGCGATCCTGTCGTTCATCGCGCCGCGGATCCAGTCAGACTGGGGCATTGCCGCCAACGTGATGGGCTGGCTGTTCAGCGCCGGGCTGGTCGGCATGGCGATTGGCGGAATGTTCATTGCGCCGCTGGCCGACCGGATCGGGCGGCGCAAGGTGATCCTGACTGCGCTGGTCCTGATGTCGGCGGGGATGCTGGCGAGCGGCTGGGTGACGACCGTCCCGCAGTTCCTGGGGCTGCGGGTGCTGGTCGGCATGGGGATCGGGACCGTGCTGGCAGCGATGGCCGCGCTGGCGGCGGAAAGCGCGCCCGAACGGCACCGCAACCTGGCGGTCGGGCTGGTCCAGGCCGGTTATCCGTTTGCCGCTATATTTACCGGCCTGCTGGTCGCACGCCTGCTGCCGGTCCACGGCTGGCATGTTCTGCTGGCCGGAGCGGGCCTGATCTCGGTCCTGCTGTTTCCGCTGGCCTGGGTGCTGCTGAGCGATGCCGTGCCGACCGGCAAGGCGGACGACCAGATCAAGGGCGGGGTCCGCTCGCTGTTCTCGCCCGAACTCAAAGGCCGGACGATCGCGCTGTGGGGCGCGGTGTTCTTCGGGCTGATGGTGCTCTATTTCATCGTCAGCTGGATTCCCAAGCTGTCGATCCAGGCCGGCCTGTCCGAAACCAACGGGATCTATGCCGGCGCGCTTTATAACTTCGGGGCCTTCACCGGGACCGTGGCGATGAGCCTGCTCGCGGTGCGGCTGCCACTGGGCAAGCTGGTTCCGGCGATGCTGACCGGCGCGGCGGTGGCGATGCTGTGGTTCGGCTCGGTCGCGATGCCGGTCGCCGCGACCATGGCGACGGCCTTTGCAATCGGGGTGCTGTTGCAGGGCGGCTACAACGGAGTCTGGCCGATCGCCGCCGGGGCCTATCCGGCCCGGGTCCGCGCGACCGGGGTGGGCTGGGCGATCGGGATCGGGCGCGCCGGGGCGGTGGTTGGGCCATGGCTGGGGGGCAGTCTGATGGCCGCCAACGTCTCGCTGCCAGTGCTGTTCGCGACCTATTGCGTGCCGCTGCTGGCCTGCGCCGCCTGCGCTTTCATGGTCCAGCGGCTCAGCCGTGCATGAACGAATTGACAGGAACTAGTTCGTAACATAAATGAGCCTTCTGAAGACTGGCGGGGTGCGCCAGCTCTGGGAGGGGATTTTCCATGAAGAAGTTTGGTTCGCGCCTCGCGCTTTCCGTGTCGGTTCTGTCATTTGCCGCTGCTATTGCCAGCCCGGCGATGGCCCAGGATGCCGCTGTTGCCGATGAAGCCGAATCGGCCGACTCGCAGGAAATCGTCGTCACCGGCTCGCTGATCCAGCGGCCCAACAACACCGCGGTCAGCCCGATCGTCACGGTCGGCGAAGCGGCGATCAAGGAAAGCGGCCAGGTCAACGTCGTCGATACGCTGAACCAGCTGCCCGGCTTCACCGTCGGCGGAAACTCGGCGACCGGCGGACAGGGCTCGGGCGCGCGCGCCACGATCAACCTTCACGGCCTCGGCACCAACCGCAACCTCGTCCTGCTCGACGGCCGCCGCCTGCCGGTTTCGGACATCCGCGGCAACGTCGACATCAACATCCTGCCCGATTCGGTGCTGGGCGGGGTCGATGCGATCACCGGCGGTGCATCGGCAGTCTATGGTTCGGACGCCATGTCGGGCGTGGTCAACTTCAAGTCGGTCCGCTCGCTCGACGGCGTGGTGATGGACATGCAGACCGGGATCAGCGACCGCGGCGACGCGTTCCGCTTCAAGGGCTCGGTCACCCTCGGCACCAGCTTTTCAGAAGATCGCGGTCATCTGATCGCCAGCTTCGGTTATGCCAAGCAGGACCCGCTCAACGGCAGCCGCCGCTCGTTCTTCTTCGACAAGACCCCGTCGGGCTTCATCGGCACCGGGGTCTATGTTCCCAGCGCGGCCAACGCACCGAGCGGTGCGGTGCTGACCACGCTGTTCAACTCCTATGGCGTCGCCGGAACCCGCAACCCGCTCGCCTCGAACCTCGGGTTCAACACCAACGGTACGCTGTTCACCCAGACCGGCGCGCTCAACTATCAGGGGCCGAACGGCACCCAGGGCTATGCCGTGGTCGGCGGCAACGTCCGCATGCCGGTCGGCCAGCAGATCGACTACATCAACGGGATGAACCGCAAGTCGGCTTTCGTGAAGGCCGACTATGACCTGACCCCCGGGCTGACCGTCTATGGCCAGTTCATGTATGTCGACCTGACCACCAGCACCCACAGCGGCGGGAGCCTGACCCAGTTCGGCACCCTGACCACGATCCCGGTGACCAACCCGTTCATTCCGACCGACCTGCGCACGGTGCTCGCCTCGCGGCCCAACCCGAACGCAACGTTCGGCTGGAGCGCGCGCTATGTCGGCGTGCCGTACAAGGGCTGGGACGAAGACTACCAGATCCAGCAGTACCTCGGCGGGATCAAGGGTGACATCACCGACGGCTGGAGCTTCGACGGCTTCGTTTCCTACGATGAATCGACCCACAATTCGGTGATGCACAACGCAGTACTGAAGAGCCGGGTCCAGACCCTGCTCAACGCCGCCGACGGTGGTGCATCGATCTGCGCCGGCGGGTTCAACCCGTTTGGCGATGCCAACGCCCGCTCGCTCTCGGCAGCCTGCGTCGCCTACATCACCAAGGACGCGATCAGCACCGAACACCTGACCCAGACCCAGGCCCAGCTGCAGATCAACGGCAAGCTGTTCGATCTGGGGGCCGGTCCGGTCCAGGTCGCCGTGGTCGGCGGCTACCGCGAGAACACCTATTCCTACGCGCCCGATTCGGACGTGACCGTCAATTCGGGCTTTGCCCCGGGCGGCAATGTCGAGGCCTTCGTGGTTCAGCTGCCGGTGTCGCGCAAGGCGATCAACGTCAAGGAACTGGCTGGCCAGATCGACATTCCGCTGCTGTCCGACAAGCCGTTCTTCCAGGAACTCGCGGTCGGCGCTGCAGCGCGCGTTTCCGACTATTCGGTTTCGGGCACGGTCACCAGCTATGAAGCCGATGCCCGCTGGCGGCCGACCGACAACCTGCTGTTCCGCGGCAGCTACCAGCGCGCGGTCCGGGCACCCAACATCGCCGAACTGTTCTCGCCGCCGCAGGGCGCGCAGCTCGCCATCGGCACCCCGCCGGCGGCGCTGGGCGATCCCTGCGACGTCCGCTCGACCGCGCGGACCGGTGCCAACGGCGCTTCGGTCGCCAACCTCTGCGTCGCGCAGGGCGTACCGGCCGGTGTGATCAGCACCTATCAGTTCGGGACCACTGCTACCGGCCAGCTGATCCCCGGCAGCACTGCCATCACCCCGGAAAAGGCCAACACCTTCAACGTCGGGTTCGTCTTCAACGCCCCGCGCAGCAGCGGCATCCTGGGTGATTTCTCGGTTTCGGTCGATTACTACAACATCAAGATCCGCAACGTCATCTCGCCCGTCCCGGGCCTGACGGTGCTGTCGGGATGCTATAACCTCGATGGTTCCAACCCGACCTACTCGGCCGCCAATGCAAATTGCCAGTTGATCCAGCGCGATGCCAACGGGCAGCTGGTCAGTGTCAGCACGCCGTACCGGAACCTGGGCTCGCTCAAGACCGACGGGATCGAACTGCAGGTCCACTGGGGCGTGCCTGCAAGCTTCCTTTCGGAAAGCGGCAAGCTCTATGTCGATACCGCGATCGGCTACCTGAACAACTACAAGGTGCAATTGCTGCCAGGTGCCGCGTTCCTCGATTACACCGGGATCAGCAACGGCAGCGCGCAGGAAGGCAGCGTTCCGCCGCGCGCTACTCCGCGGTGGAAGGCCCTGACGACCTTTGGCTACAAGTCGGAAGCGTTCAGCATGGGGCTGCGCTGGCGCTACCAGAACGCACTCGCCGATGTCAGCAAGGTCAACACCCCGAACAACGTCGCAATCGGCGTTGCAGCCTATGCCACCTGGGACATGTTCGCCTCGTTCAACGTCGGCAAGACTTTCGAGCTGCGGATGGGCGTCAACAACATGTTCAACCGCGGGTTGCCGTTCGTGGCGAGCAACCAGACCAGCACCGATACCGCCCAGTATGATCTTATCGGCCGCGCGTACTACGCCGGCTTCAAGATCAAGTTCTGAGGGTCGCGAAGGGGCCGGCACCGCGCCAGAACGGTGTCGGCCCGTTTCGCCAGAGTTGCATGATGTTGAAAACCGGACTTGTCGGACGCGCGATCAAGGCATCGCGCTCGCCCTGGCTCCACGAACAGGAGGCCAAGGCGCAGGGACTCGACCTGTGCTATACCCTGTTCGACTTTACCGAGCGCGGGCTGGACGACGCCGAACTGGGCCCGCTGCTGCGCAGCCTGGCCGGTGACGGTTACAGCGGCGTCAACGTCACCTACCCGTTCAAGCAGTCGGTCATCCCGCTGCTCGACGAACTGGCCGATTGCGCCCGCAGCGTCGGGGCGGTCAACACGGTGGCGATGCGCGCCGGTCGGCTGATCGGCTACAACACCGACAAGACCGGATTTCAGGAAAGCCTGAGCGAAGGCTTGCCCGGTGCCGAGCTCGATCACGTGCTCCAGCTTGGCGCTGGCGGGGCCGGGGCGGCGGTTGCCAATGCACTGCTGTCGCTGGGCACCAGGCGGCTCGAAATCGCCGAGGTCGATCTGAACCGGGCCCAGGCGCTGGCCGATCGGCTCAACCAGGAATATGGCGCCGGGCGGGTCGTTGTCAGCGCCTTGTCCGCACTCGATACCGCAACCGTCCAGGGCATCGTCAACACGACCCCGCTGGGCATGGCTGCCAATCCCCAGCCCGCGATTGATCCGGCCTTGATCGCCAGCCGCCACTGGGTCGCCGATATCGTCTATTTCCCGCTCGAAACCGAACTGCTGCGGATCGCCCGATCGAAGGGTTGCCGCACCCTCGACGGCAGCGGCATGGTCGTCGGCCAGGCCGCACGGGCTTTCGAGATCTTCACCGGCCACAAGGCCGACAAGCCGCGGATGGTCGGCAGCTTCCTCGACGCCTGAAGACATGCAACCCGCCGGCATCATCCCACGTGGGATGATGCTGCAGCGTGGTGAAGGACCCAGTCACGGGCTAACGCGTCTCACCCATCGTTTTCCCTGTTTTGCGCACATTAACAGGGAATATGTGAATTTTCGGCCCCCTTTGACCCCAACCTCAAGCCTGTAACCCGCAGAAATCAGCGGATACAGGCCGAAATTCCCCAGTCACAAAACAGGGAATTCGAGAATCTGGAACAGGGAATTGTGCCGCGCACAACAGGGAAACCGTGAGGCAGGATCAGGGAACAGCTGTTGCTGGGAACAGGGAGCGCGCGCCGGGGCGGTCTGCGCGGCACCTTCATGCATAATGCATTGGGCGTAAACCACAAAATTGCGGTGAAGCGTTCTCTAGCAGCGGCCAATGTTCTTGTTTCGTGCTTGTTCGAAACGCTCGCGAGCCTCATCTAGGTTGGACCGTCGTGAGACGCCAAACTAATAGGGGGCATTTATGCACGAACAGACGTACCAGGTCGCGGAACGAGCGATTGGCTCGCTCAAACCTTACGCGCGCAACGCGCGCACCCACTCCAAAAAACAGATCAAGCAGATCGCCGCGTCGATCGAGCGGTTCGGGTTTACCAACCCGGTGCTGGTCTCGGACGAGGGCGAGATCATCGCTGGCCACGGCCGGGTCGAGGCAGCCAAGCTGCTTGGGTGGAAGACGGTGCCGACGATTGCGCTTTCGCATCTGAGCGAGGCAGAGCGGCGCGCTTATGTGCTCGCCGACAACAAGCTCGCCCTCAATGCTGGCTGGGACCGTGATATCCTCGCGATCGAGCTGCAGGCCCTTGTCGATCTTGAGTTCGTACAGCGGCAGGCGCTTGAGGTAGGCCAGGCTGGAGTAGCCGGTGCCGAAGTCGTCGATG
>CALCQB010000031.1 GCA_937897535.1 uncultured Novosphingobium sp.
AGGCCTCGGCGCCGAGGTTCCGGAAGCCGGCAAGGCGGCGCCTACGAAGGCGCCCCCACGCAAGTCGAACTACGATCATCCGCTTCGCCGCGGCTTTACCGGAGCTGCGCCCGCGCCAGCCCGGAGTGAGTCCGATCCGGGGGTGCTGCGCCTTTCTACAGGGGTCAGCTATTCCGAAGGCGATTACGGCGATATCCTGGACACCAAGGTGATCGCCGCGCCGATCGGGCTGAAATACAGCAAGGGCGGTTTTTCGGTCCGGGTCTCGATCCCCTTCATCCACATCGATGGCCCCGGGAGCCTGATCGACACACCCGGCGCAGGCGGCACGGTCGACGATAGCGGCGGGACCAGTGGATCAGGTTCGAACAGCGGCTCTGGATCGTCGGGCTCCGGCAGCTCGGGCGGTTCGGGCTCATCGGGCGGCAGCACCAGCGGCGGGACCGTGGTTACTGTACCCGGCGCGACCAGCAACAAGCGCAGCGGGTTCGGCGATGTCTCGCTCAGCGCGGCCTATTCGTTCGAACTGACCGACAGCACCTTTTTCGACCTGACCGGGCGGGTCAAACTGCCGACCGCCTCGCAGGCCAAGCGGCTCGGCACCGGCAAGGTCGATTTCAGCCTGGGCGGCGATCTGGTCCAGGAATTCGGCGATGCCACCTTCTATGCCGGCGGTGCGCGCAAGTTCCGGGGCAAGCCGGTCGGCTCGAGCCTGCAGGACACCTGGAGCTTTGCCGGCGGGCTCAGCTACCGGCTGCCGGGGCGGACCTCGGTCGGGGTTGACTATGACTGGCAGGAAGCCTCGTTCCTTGGCAACGGTCCGTCGAGCGAGGTGACCGGCTGGATCAACTTCGGCCTGACCCGGCGGGTGCGGGTCCAGCTGTTTGCCTCGACCGGAACCAACAGCCAGAGCACCGACTTCGCCGCCGGTCTCTCGCTGAGCGTCCGGCTCAACTGATCATAGATGTAGCGAATTGGATGGGGCGGCCGCCTTAGCGGTCGCCCCATTGCTGTGCGATCAGCGCGCGTTCGGCTACTGAATCGAGCGGATCGGCAGTTTTCAAACGGGCATTGGCGGCGTCGATCTCCGCCGCGGTTCCGCCGCCGGCCAGCTGGATATCGCCGTCCGCCACCGGACCGAGGTCCTTGGCTTCGGCCTCGACCTTCCAGCCCTTCGCATCGCGGCAGGCGATCCCGGCGTGATCGTCGACCCGGTATTCACGGCACCAGCGGCCGTCAGCCGCCCGGGCGGTAAACTGCGGCACAAGCGTGCGGCCGTCGGCCAGTCTGGCCTGCTGGAGCGCGGGGGTGCTTTCCAGGGCGAAGGACAGCCCGCCATCCTGCGCCGTGTCGGCTGGTCGCTGGACCATCACCAGCACCAGCGCCAAGCCCGCCGCCAGCGCCCCGCCGACCGGCAGCCAGCGCTGGCGCCACCACGGCGGATTGTCATTGGCGGCGCTGGGCAGGGCTTCGGGTTCGGCCAATCCCAGCCTCGCCAGCAGATCGTCGCCGATCGGCTCTTGCGCCAGCGGGGCCAGCGCTCCGGAGATGAAGCTGTCATTCGCGCGCCAGCTGGCCGCCCGCGCCGCCAGTGCCGGATCGCGTTCCAGCTCGGCCTCGAACGCTGCGGCCTCCTGCGGCGTCATTGCCCCGTCGAGCCAAGCCGAAAGCCGTTCCTCGATATCGCTCATTGCAGGCCCCCCTGGCTGCGGCCGACCACCGCATCGATCCGGGCCCGGGCGCGGGCCAGGCGGCTCATGATCGTGCCGAGCGGCACTTCGAGCACCTCGGCTGCCTCGCGGTAGCTCAGCCCTTCGACCACCACCAGCAGGAAGGTGCTGCGCTGATCCTCAGGGACGGACTGCAGCGCGCGCTGGGCGGCGGCAAGGTCCGAACGGTTCTCGACCGTGTCGCGGCCATCCTCACCACTGGTCTCGGCGATCTCCTCGATATCGATCTGCGGCCCGCGCCGCCGGGCGCTGCGGATCGCATCGATGTGCAGGTTGCGCGCGATCCGGAACATCCACGCATCGACGCGGCTTCCGGTCTCAAACTGGTACGCGCGGGCCAATGCGCGTTCGACCGTCGACTGCATCAGATCATCTCCATCTTCGCCATGCCCGGTCAAACCCCGGCAGAACCGGCGCAGGCGCGGCAGCGCAGCGATGATCTCAGCGCGCATTGCCCCACTGTCCGGACCGGAATCGGTCATCTCAACTCCTGCCAAACGACCGGCGCAGCGCAAAATTCCCGCAACCCGTCGCTATTTTTTGCCTTTGCCATACCTATTTGCAAGTGCTGTGGAATAAGTCTGTCCGCATTGCGTTGAGTCAACACGGCAGACCGTGGGGTTTGACGCAAGGGAGGTTGCAGCGATGAAATTCCGGTCCGGTTCCGCTTTGGTGCTGATCGCGGCCGCTGCGCTGACCGCGTGGCAGGCCGCCCCGGCGCATGAGCGCGATCCCGATACCGCATCAAAGGCGCAGGACCGGCTCGACAAGGACACCCGCGACATCGCCGATCGTGCGGCCCGGCGCGATACCGACTATGCCCAGGATCGCGCTCGGATCGAGGCCGACATGCTCAAGGATCCGCGCAAGGCGGCCGATCTCGAAAAGCTCGACGCCGACTATGCCCGCGAAACCCAGAAGCTGAACGAGGATGCGGCCAAGGCGCAGCAGGACTTTGCCGAGGAAAGCGCCAAGGAGGCCGAAGATCTGGCCGAGCACGGCCAGGACAGTGCCGATCGCGGCAGCAGCGCCGAAATGCGCGACCTCGGCCAGAGCGAAGGTGCGGAGTTCGACGACAAGGGCTTTCCGGTCCGGCGCGGCGAAGTGGTCGGGATCGACCTGTCGCCCGAGACGGTCACCAAGGCCGAAGGCAGGGGCTTCAAGGTGCTGGCCCGCGAACGGCTGGAGACGCTTGACCGCGAAGTGATCCGGCTGTCCGCCCCCACGGGGATGGATGCGCAGACCGCGCTGCGAGAGCTGCGCGCGATCGATCCCGCTGCGGTGATCGACCTGGTTCACTACTACGGCCTCAATCTGACCGCCGGAGGCAAGGGTCATGCGGTTCGCGACAAGCAGATGGCCCGCGCTCCGGCCCAGAAGGTCACCGTCGGCGTGATCGATACCGCCGTCGCCCCGCACGCGGCGCTGCGCGGGGCCCAGATCACCCCTTGGCCGGCCGGAAACCTGGCCATGGCCCCAACCGCGCACGGCACCGCCGTCGCCTCGTTGCTGGCCAGCGAAGGGCAGGCGCGGATCTTTTCGGCGAATATCTTTCGTGGCAGCGCCGAGCGCCCGTTCACGTCGGCCGACGTGATCGCCGACGCGCTCGAATGGATGGTGCAAAGCGGGGTGCCGACCATCAACATGAGTCTGGCTGGCCCGCGCAATGCAATCCTCGACCGGCTGATCCGCGATGCGATCGCGCGCGGGCGGACGATCGTCGCCGCCGCGGGTAATGGCGGCCCCGCCGCGCCCCCGGCCTATCCGGCCGCAGTCCCTGGCGTGGTCGCGGTGACCGCGGTTGACAAGGATCTGAGGATCTACCGCTATGCCAATCGCGGCACCTACATCACGATTGCCGCGAACGGGGTCGACGTGCTCGCCGCGCGCGCGCCGGGCGGCTTCGCCCGCTTCACCGGCACCTCGTTCGCCACGCCGCACGTGACCGGCTGGATCGCCCGATGCCGCGCGGCCGGCAATCCGGCCCGCAGCTGCGAGGCGGCGCTGAAGAAAGCTGCGCGCGATCTGGGCACTCCGGGCCGCGACGACGTGTTCGGGCTGGGCTATCTGGAGTAGGCGGGCAAGCCGCGCTGCGGCTGCCTTCCTCGGTCCACAACACGCCTCACCGAAAGCCGGGCGCGCCAGCAAGGCTGCCGACCGTTTCCGCGAACGATCGCTGCGAAGCGGTTGCACGGCTTGGCGATCCCGGTTTGAAAATGGGCCTGACCAATAATGGCGCACGCAACAAGTCATTGGGCGCACCCGAAAGATGCTTCGGCACGCACGTCGGGTCTCAAGCAATCCAGCGCAACCGCCGGGCATGTCGTATGGCGGTAAGCGCCCCTTACTAGGTCAGCTTACCAGCTGGCGCTTGACAGCATAGACCAATATCCATAACTGGTAAGACCACTACGTAAAACCGATTCTGGGAGGGGTCTTATGTCTCGCAAGTTCATGTTGCTCGCTGGGTTCTCGGCCCTGGCCTTTGCTCAACCCGTTTTCGCGCAGGAAGCGGTCGCGCAGTCCGCAGCGGAAGCGACGGAAGATTCCGGCGGGCTCGAGGAAATCGTCGTCACTGCGCAAAAGCGCGAGGAAAACCTCCAGGACGTGCCGGTCTCGGTAACCGCCTTGTCGGCGGAGGCGCTGGCGAACAACCGCGTGACCGACTTTACCGACCTGACCCGGGCGGCCTCGTCGCTGACCGTCACCCAGGCGACCTCGTCGCCCAACAACTCGATCATCCTGCGCGGGATCGGCACGTTCGCCTTCTCGATCGGGGTGGAGCCCAGCGTTGCCGTGATCGTCGACGATCTGCCCGTGGTCCAGCAGGCCCAGGCGTTTGACGCGCTCGGCGATGTCCAGCGGATCGAAGTGCTCAAGGGTCCGCAAGGCACCTTGTTCGGCAAGAATGCGTCGGCCGGCGTGGTCAACATCGTGACCAAGGATCCGTCGCGCTCGACCAGCGGCAGCGTGGCATTCACGGCGGCGACCGACGACGATTACCGCGCGGAAGCCTCGCTTTCGGGACCGTTTGGCGACAACGGCTCGGGCTACCGGCTGAGCGGGTTCTACCACAGCTTCAAGGGCAACGTTCACAACCTGACCACCGGCCATTGGCTGAACGACCAGGAAGCCTTCGGGCTCCGCGCCAAGGTCAAGCTGGTGCTGACCGACGCGCTCGATTTCACGCTGACCGGCTCCTACGGCAAGACCACTCAGGACGGTACCACCACCACAATCCGTTCGATCGATCCGCTGGGCACACCGCGGGTGCTGGGCAATCCGGCGCTGGCATTGGTCCCGAGCCTGACCGGAATCACGGCGGGGGCTGGCAACTACAACGCCCGGATTGATTCCGAGGGTGCGACCACCAACAAGACCGCCACGATCTCGGGCAAGTTCGCGCTCGACCTCGGTCCGGCGAACCTGATCTCGGTGACCGGCTACCAGGACTGGAAATTCAACTTCGAGAACGATGTCGACGGCACCGACCTCAACGTGCTGGGCGCCCTGACCGGCGGCGTTGCGAACGGCGGCATTGCCCAGACCGGCCCCTACCATTCAAGGCTGTTCACCCAGGAATTGCGGGTTGTCTCGTCGGGCAATGGACCGCTCAAATACGTCGCCGGTCTGTTCTATGCCGACGCCAAGACCGATCGCGCTTTCGTTCGCGGTCCGGTTGCCTTGCTGGCCAATTGGGATGCAAGCGCCACCAGCAAGAGCCTCGGCCTGTTTGCCCAGCTGGACTATACACTGCCGACCAACACGACGATTTCCGGCGGCGTGCGGTACAATCATGAGAAGGTCGGGGTCCGCTTCGACAACCTGCTGGCTTCCGCCACCCCGAACACCTGCGCGACCGGCAATCCGCTGTGCCGGGGTTCGAATTCGGACGACGTGGTGACCTGGAAGGGCGTCGTTTCGCAGGAACTGGCCCCGCAGGTCATGGCCTATGCCAGCGTCGCCAAGGGCTACAAGGGCTTTGCCTATGACGTGTCCTCGGGCTTCAATCCGGCGCGGGTCAATGCCGCGCTGGCCGGGACGGCCCCGGGGCTGAATGGCGTCGGGCCGGTCAAGGCGGAGCATTCGACCTCGTACGAACTGGGCCTCAAGAGCCGCTTCTTCGACAACCGGGTCCAGCTCAACGTCACCGGGTTCACCACCGACTACAACAACTTCCAGGCCCAGTCGGCGGTCGTCATCGGCGGCGCGCTGCAGAACGTGCTCAACAACGTCGGCAAGCTCAAGACCAAGGGTGTCGAGGTGGAATTCTCGGCCAAGCCCAGCAACTGGCTGCGGCTCGATGCCTCGGCTGCCTACACCGACGCGAAGATGACCGCGTTCCTCGGGGCGCAGGGCTATTCCGATCAGACCGGGCAGGTCTGGAACGGCACCACTTCGGTGCTGGTCGGCAATTGCACGACTGCCGCGGCAGCGACGGCACTGGCGCCGCGCACCACTTGCGGCTTTCAGGATCGCAGCGGCGCAGCGCTTCCGAATTCGCCGAAGTTCAAGTTCAATCTCGGCGCGACGGCTGAAATTCCGTTCGGGGACAGCAACAAGGCAATCATCACGCTGGGTTATCAGCACCAGAGCGCGGTCAACTTCGACCTGCTCGGCAACCCACTGCTGACCCAGAAGGCCTATGGCATCTTCAACGCCGGGGTCGGTGCCGAGTTCGGTCCGTTCCGCGCCACGGTGTTCGTCAACAACCTGTTCGACACCCATTATGCCGGTGGCCTGGCCGATGGTTTCGGCACGCTGGGCGGCAGCGCGACCAACCCGGCGCACGTGGTCTATCAGGTCCTGCCGCGCGATTCGTCGCGGTTCTTCGGGATCAAGCTGCAATACGCTTTCGGCGATTGAGCCGGGACGGGCATTCTCCACCCTCTGGCCGGACATCCACCAGGGTGTCCGGCCACCTTGTTTGGGCTATGCGGGTTTTGACGACGGGAGACGATGATGCGGGGTAAATTGCGCTGGTGGATCATCGGGCTGGTCACGCTGGGAACGGTGCTGAACTATCTCGCCCGCTCGACCCTGTCGGTCGCGGCACCGACGCTCAAGGCCGAATTCTCGATGTCGACCGAGGATTACAGCTGGGTCGTGCTGGCGTTCCAGCTGGCCTATACCGTGATGCAGACCGTCGCCGGGACCGTGCTCGATGCGCTGGGCACGCGGCTCGGCTTCGCGGTCTTCGCGGTCGGCTGGGCGCTGGCCAATATGGCGCATGCGCTGGCGACCGGCACCTGGAGCCTTGCGGCATTCCGCGGCCTGCTCGGCGCAACCGAAGCCGCCGCGATCCCGGCCGGGTCCAAGGCGGTGTCCGAATGGTTCCCGCCGCGGGAACGCCCGCTCGCGACCAGCGCGTTTCAGATGGGCACGTCGGTGGGCAACATGGTCGCCCCGCCGCTGGTGGCGTTCTGCATCCTCTACTGGGGCTGGCAATCGGCGTTCCTGGTGACCGGCTCGCTGAGTCTGGTCTGGGCGGCCGGGTGGTGGTTTGGCTACCGCACGCCGGCCGAGCACAAGCGGCTGAGCGCGGCCGAGCGCGCGCTGATCGCCAGTGGCCGGACCGAGGATCTCGGCAGCAAGCCCGCGACCCGCACCCAGGTGCTCCAGTCGCGCAGCTTCTGGGCGATCGCCATTCCCCGCTTCCTCGCCGAACCGGCCTGGCAGACCTTCAACTTCTTCATTCCGCTCTATCTGGTCGCGGTGTGGAAGCTCGACCTCAAGTCGATCGCACTGTGGGCCTGGCTGCCGTTTCTGGCCGCGGACTTCGGCAGTCTGGCGGCGGGGCTGCTGCCGACCTGGCTGATGCAGCGCGGCGCGACCCTGCTAAACAGCCGCAAGATCACGATGACGATCGGCGCGCTGTGCATGGTCGGCCCGGCCTGCATCGGCCTCGCCGGATCGCCGGAGCTAGCCATCGCCCTGTTCTGCGTCGGCGGCTTTGCCCATCAGATGCTCAACGGCGCGCTGCTGACGCTGTGCACCGACGTGTTCGACAGCAGGACCGTCGGCACCGCCAGCGGCATGGCCGGGACGATCGCCTGGATCGGCGGGATGCTGTTCACCCTGGCGATCGGCCAGAGCGCCGATACTTATGGCTACAACCCGCTGTTCGTGGTGCTGGGCGCGCTCGATGTGGTCGGCGCGGTGGTGCTGTGGGCGCTGCTGCGGGGCAGCAAGCTTCAGGCGTAGGGGGCTGCCCCATCGCGCGCGGGAATTGCACCGCCGCGCATCACGCACCAGCCTGCGAGCGCGTGTCCGGCGCGCGCCGCGTCGGCCACGCTTGCGCCATTCAACCTTGCGGCAAGATAGATCGGAAGAGCACACGTCTGAATCCAGTCACACTTGATGAT
>CALCQB010000032.1 GCA_937897535.1 uncultured Novosphingobium sp.
CGCTGTCCGGCGGTGTCATATTCCGCTTTGCAATCCGGCCCGGCGCGCTAGTCTGGGGTGCACAAGGCCGGATGCGGCCAGCGGGGAGAATGGACGACATGGAACCCAGCCACGACGGCACGGCGGCAAACCGCCATCGCAACATGCTGATCGCTTTGCTGTTTTTCGGCACGATCATCAACTACGTCGATCGTCAGGTGCTGTCGCTGCTCAAGCCCAGCATCGAGGCGGCCTATGGCTGGGGCGATGCCGAATTCGCCCATTTCGCCTCGATGTCGCAACTCGCCGCAGCGGCGGCCCTGATCTTTGTCGGGTGGCTGATCGACCGGTTCGGGGTGCGGGTCGCCTATGGTGCGGCGGTGGCCGTATGGAGCCTGGCCGGGATCGCCCATGCCTTTGCCGCCAACGTCAGCCAGTTCCTCGCCGCGCGGGTCGTGCTGGTCGCGGCCGAATCGGTCAACACGCCAGCGGCAGTCAAGTCGGCGGCGCAGTTCCTGCCGATGCGGCTGCGCTCGATGGCGGTGGGGATCGTCAACACCGCGCCCAATATCGGCAATATCCTGGCCCCGCTGACGGTGATTCCGTTCGCCGCGATGTTCGGCTGGCAGGCCGCGTTCATCGTCACCGGCGCGCTGGGGTTTGTCTGGCTGGCGTTCTGGATTGCCGGGACCCGCAAGCTGCAACCGCTGCCGCGCGCCGCCGCAAGTTCCGCCAGCGGACCCGGAATCGGCGCCGCGCTGGCTGACCGCAAGACCTGGGCGATCGCCGGGGCCAAGGCGCTGACCGACATGTTCTGGTGGTTCTTCACCTTCTGGCTGCCCGATCTGTTCCACAAGGTGTTCAACCTCAGCCAGTCCGAACTGGTCGGGCCGACCGCGCTGGCCTTTTCGCTCGCCGCGGTCGGGGCGCTGTGCGGCGGCGGGCTGTTCCCGCGGCTGCTGGCGTGCGGGCAGAGCGTCAACGCCGCGCGCAAGACCGCGATGCTGCTGTTCGCGCTGGTGATCGTGCCGATCCCGCTGGCGCTGAGCGCGGCGAGCCCTTGGACCGCGGCCGCGATTATCGGCATGGCCCTGTTCGCGCATCAGGGCTTTTCGACCAACATCTTCGGCTTTGCCGCCGACGCAATCCCGGCGACGCGGGTCGCGACGGTGATGTCGATCGGGGCAATCGCCGGGAATGTCGCCGGCTTCGGCATCCAGGAGGTTACCGGGAAACTGCTGACCGGCGGGTTTGGCTATGCCCCGCTGTTTTACGGCGCGGCGGTCGCCTATCTGCTGGCGCTGGCCTGGATCCACTGGCTGGTACCCCGGATCGTCGCCGAGGATGAAGCCGCCTGATCCGGCACTACTGGCGGCGAGGCCATGGCAAAGGGCCCCCGGATCGCTCCGGGGGGCCCTTCCGTTGCCGTCTGGCGCGGCCTAGAAGTTGATCCGTGCGCTCACGCCCCAGTAGCGGTCGGCATCGCGCGGGATCTGGTAGCGGTAGGATCCGCTGACCCCGCCGTTGATGATCGCCGCCGCATAGGAGGTGTCGAACAGGTTGCGGACCATGAAGCTGACCTTCCACTTGTCATCGGGATCGACCAGCGCGACCGAGACATTGGCCAGGGTATAGCCCGGGATCGTGCCCAGCTGGCGCTGGACCGCGTCGGGCGCGAACAGCGAAAGCTGCTTTGACTGGAAGTTCATCGAACCACCCAGCACCACGTCGGCAAATCCGCCGGTCGGGATCCGCTGTTCGATCGAGGCCGAACCCTTCCAGGTCGGGGCATAGCCCAACTTGGTCTCGGTCGGGATAACCGCAGTCGAGCCGAGCGGGGCCTTGAAGGCAACCACATGGGCATCGGTCAAGGCGACCCCGGCAGCGATCGTGGTGTTCTTGCCCGGCCGGTAGTTGAGGTCCATTTCCAGCCCGGTGGTCGAGACCGATCCGGCATTGGTGAAGCGGGTCACCACCACGCCCGCGACCAGGTCCGGATTGTTCGCCTGGAAGTTGCTGTATTTGGAATAGAATCCAGCGATGTTCAGGGTCATCTTGCCATCGAGGAAGGTGTTCTTCAGGCCCAGTTCGAACGAGTCGGACGTTTCCGGCTCGATCACATTGGTGCCGGTTGCGGTCAGGTTGAAGAACACGTTGTAGGCCGGGCCCTTGTAGCCGCGGGCATAGCTGGCATAACCCATCACGTCCTCGCTGAAGTCATACTGCAGCGCGACCTTGCCCGACAGGTTGTCGTTGCTGGTCTTGGTCCGGAACGGCACGCCGTTGGACAGGGCGACCGCCGCGGTGGCCGCCGTGGTCGGCGCAGTGCCGAGCCCGACCAGCCGGACGTACTCGTCGTAGACGCCCTGGTCAAAATTGGCCTGGATCCCCGGGCCGGTCAGCGGCGAACGGCGGCTGTGGAACACCGCGAGCTTGTCGTTGGTATAGCGCAGCCCGCCGATCAGCCGGGCCTTGTCGCCCAGCTTGAGCGTGGCCTGGGTGAACACTGCAAAGTTGTTGAAGACCGAACCGAAGGTGGCACTGCCGTTGGGCGTGGTCGCGGCATTGGCGTTGATGCTGCCGCAAGGGATCAGCACGCCGGTCGGTGCGCCGACGGCGGCGGTGCACTGGGTGACGTTGCGGGTAAAGGTCCGCTCGCTCTCGGCGCGCGAATAGTACAGCCCAACCACATAGGACAGCGTCTGGTCGGCCGGTGAAGTCAGCCGCAGTTCCTGGCTGAAGGTGTTCGAGCTTTGCGGGCCGTTGTCGTGCAATTGGGCAAACCCGACATAGGCCATCGGCAACCAGTCGCCGTCGCGGATTTCGGTGTTGTCCCAGCCGCGATAGGCGGTGATCGAGGTCAGGGTGTGGCTGCCCAGGCCAAGGTCGAACTGGCCCGAAACGCCCCATCCCTTTTCCTTGGTCGCGGTCACCAAATTCTGTGCGACTGCCCGGGTATCGGCACCGGCCGGGGTCGGCAGGACCGCGAAGGCCAGGCTGGTCTGCGGCAGACCGGCCCCGGTCAGCGGGCCGGTGGCGATGATATCGGCGCAGCAATCGTCGTCGTTCTTGTAATAGTCGGCGGCCAGATAGACCCGCAGGTTATCGCTCGGCTCGAACAGCAACTGGCCGCGGATGCCGTAGTGCTTGTAGCCGTTGACCCAGGTGTTGGCGGTGACGTTGCGGATGTTGCCATCGTAGCTGCCATAGAACCCGGTCACCCGTGCGGCGAGGTCCTGCCCGAGCGGGAGGTTGACCGCCCCCTTGAGCCGGATCTCGTTGCGGTCGAAATAGCTCGCCTCAAGGCTGCCGCCCAATTCGTGCTTGGGCATCTGGGTGGTGATGTTGATCACGCCGGCCGAGGCGTTCTTGCCGAACAGCGTGCCTTGCGGCCCGCGCAACACTTCGATCTGGGCGACATCGACCAGATCGGAAAAGGCCTCGCCCGAGCGGGCATAGACCACCCCGTCGACCACGGTCGAGACCGACGGTTCACCCGCGATCGAGAAGGTCGCGGTGCCGACCCCGCGCAGGAAGATCGTCTGGTTGAGCGTGGTGCCCGATTTGAGGAAGTTGAGCGACGGGACCGTCTGGGCCGCGCTTTCGATGCTCGGGCGACTGGCATCGGCCAGATCGTCGCCGCTCAGCACCGAAACCGCGAGCGGCACCGATTGCAGGCTTTCCGAACGTTTTTGCGCGGTGACGACGATTTCGCCGGGGGCCTGATCTTCATCGGCGGCGGCATCCTGGGCCAGGGCCGGGACGGCAAAGGCGCTCAGCGCCAGAACGGCGGCGGACGCGCGCAGCACGGCTTTGATCGGGGCTTTCATGGAATTCCTCCTCATCTCCCAGGCCGGAAGGACCGGCCGTGGTTGCTTCGAACCGAGGCTCAGGCATTGTCTTGCCCTGCCACTTGTGACGCTTGAATTGCTTCGCTTGGCTCGATATGTCAAGCGGTGTCATACACAACAAGCGCGGACCGTGGCAGACCTGCCACAGGGCTGTCGCCAGAGGATGGACCAAGGCGTGGAAACGGGTTTCAGCGCTGCTGAACAGGGGTTCGACCTGCATTTTGCGGGCCGGCTGATCCTGTCGCATCGCCCCGAATCGCCAGTGCTGGTGATGGCACAGGGCAAGCCTGCGATCGAAATGGTCCGCGGCAACTTCCGGATCGAGGATGCGCCGCAAGCCGCGATCGCGCCTGCGGGCTGGTCGCTCGACGCGAACCAAGTCACCCTGTCCGATGCCGCTGGACCAGCCGCCCGCCTGACGCTTGTCGGCCACGAACTCACCGCCGAACTGCTCCGCCCCGGCTATGACCGGATCCACCTCCACTTCCAGGCCGAGCCGGGCGAAGCGGTATGGGGCGGCGGCGAGCAGCTTATCTACCTCGCGCTGAACGGGCGCAGTTTTCCGATCTGGACCAGCGAGCCCGGGGTCGGCCGTGACAAGTCGACCGCGCTGACCCAGGCGATG
Source organism: uncultured Novosphingobium sp. (assembly GCA_937897535.1). Lineage (GTDB taxonomy): Bacteria > Pseudomonadota > Alphaproteobacteria > Sphingomonadales > Sphingomonadaceae > Novosphingobium. Next base: position 4,456 of record CALCQB010000032.1, read on the forward strand.
GATGCGGCCGGATTGGCCGGGGGCGACTACTGGAACACCAATTACCCGCAGCCGACCTTCCTGACCTCGCGCTGGCTGGCGGTGCACTGCACGGCGGAGGCCTATGCGGTGCTCGATTTCACTGATCCGGCGCGGCACCGGGTCGAGGTCTGGTCGCGCGCGACGACCTTCGAACTCTACGCCGACGAAGGCCCGGCCGGATTGGTCGGCCAGCTCTCCGCCCGGTTCGGCCGCCAACCACCCTTGCCCGAGTGGGCGATCGGCGGGGCGATCGTCGGGCTGAAGGACGGCGCGCGCAGTTTCGAACGGCTGGAACGCTTCATCGCGGCCGGAACCGCCGTGGCCGGGTTGTGGTGCGAGGACTGGGCCGGGGTTCGTGAAACCAGCTTTGGCCGCCGCCTGTTCTGGGACTGGCGCCGCGACAACCAGCGCTTCCCCGACCTGCCCGAACGGATCGCCGGACTCGCCG
>CALCQB010000033.1 GCA_937897535.1 uncultured Novosphingobium sp.
GGAGTCGGGGGAATGGACGAGTTTGACGTGATCGTGATCGGCGGCGGCAGTGCGGGCAGCGCCGCCGCCGGTCAGCTCGCTGCCGATGGGCGCCTGAGGGTTTGCCTGCTCGAAGCCGGTGGCACCAACGCCAATCTGTTCGTCCGCACCCCTGGGTTGCTGCCGCTGATGCCAAAGCGCAGCAACTGGGCCTTCGATACCGAGCCAATGCCGGGACTGGGCGGGCGGATCGGTTACCAGCCGCGCGGGCGCGGCATGGGCGGATCCAGCGCGATCAACGGCATGGTCTATATCCGTGGCAATCGCTGGGACTATGACAACTGGGCGGCACTGGGCTGCACCGGCTGGGCGTGGGACGATGTCCTGCCGGTGTTCCGCCGCCAGGAAGACAACGCGCGCGGTGCCGACGAATTCCACGGTTCGGGCGGGCCCTTGCACGTCAGCGAGCAGATCGCACCAAGCCCGGTCGGCCAGGCTTTCGTCGATGCGGCAAGCCGGCTGCAATTGCCGCTCAACGCTGATTTCAATGGCTCAAGCCAGGAAGGCTTCGGACTCTATCAGGTCACCCAGCACAATGGCGAACGCTGGTCTGCGGCGCGCGCCTTTATCGATCCGCTAGCCGGCAAGCCCAACCTCTCGGTCCGCACCGGCGCGCTGGTCGAGCGGATCGTGATCGAGGACGGCCGGGCGACCGCGGTCGCGGTGCGGTTCGGGAACCGGCGCGAAGTCCTGCGGGCCAAGGGCGGGGTCGTGCTCTCGGCCGGCGCCTTCGGCAGCCCGCAGGTGCTGATGTTGTCGGGCATCGGACCCGGCGCACACTTGCAGGAGCATGGCATCGCCACGCTTTGCGATCAGGCGGCGGTTGGAGCCGATCTGCAGGACCACTGCGATTACCTCGTCGGCTACGAACTCAACGATCTCTCGCTGTTCGGCGGCTCGCTCAGGGGCACGCTCCATTTCGCCCGGGCCTTTATCGAGCACCGGCTGCGCCGCACCGGCATGCTCACCACCAACTTCGCCGAAAGCGGCGGCTTCGTGAAGATCCGTCCCGATGCTCCCGCCCCCGATGTGCAGTACCACTTCATCCGCGCGATCATCCAGGATCATGGGCGCGACAAGCTCAAGGAGCACGGCTATTCGCTCCACGCCTGCGTGCTGCGGCCCGAGAGCCGTGGCTGGGTCAAATTGAAATCGCCCGATCCTGCAGTCGCCCCGGCGATCAACCCCAACTTCCTCAGCGACGAACGCGACCTGTCGCTGCTGCGCGATGCCGCGCGGCTGATGTACCGGATCGCTGAAACCCCGCCGCTGTCCGATCTTGGCGCGCGCGACCGCTCGCCGATCGACTACAACGACGATGCCGCGCTCGATGCCCGGATTCGCGCAGTCTCCGACACGATCTATCACCCGGTCGGCACCTGCCGGATGGGCGGCGACGATGCCGCCGTGGTCGACCCTACCCTCAAGGTGCGCGGGATCGACGGGCTGTGGGTCGCCGACGCCAGCGTGATGCCGCGGCTGGTCTCGGGCAACACCAATGCGCCTTCGATCATGATCGGCGAGCGCGCGGCGGATTTTGTGAAAGAGACTTTGTCCGCCTGACGGCGGTGCGGAAAAGCCATCCGGCTTTTCCTGCCTGGCCGGCCCGCTCCCCCGGCCCAACCACCCGTTCGAGGTTACCCTGTGGGTGGTTGGGCCGGGGGAGCGGGCCGGCCAGGTCAAGCTGATCGCGGAGGCGATCAGCGCACCAATCAATGATTACATTCCAGCGCCGCGACCACATCCTCCAGCCGCGCCGGATCGCCCAGCGCCAGCACGTGCCCGTCGCTGGCGGCGTGGAGCGGATCTCCGTTCCAGTCGCACATCGTGCCGCCGGCGCCCTCGACCACCGGCACCAGCGCGGCCCAGTCGTGCAGCTTGAGGTTGGCCTCGCAGACCACGTCGAGATGGCCCGAGGCGAGCATCGCGTAGTTGTAGCAATCCCCGCCCATCACCATCCGCTTGTGATCGGTCTTGGCGGCGAGGCCCTTGAAGTGCCCGCCATCATGATCGTCGAAATAATGCGGCCCGGTGGTGGCGAGCGCGGCTTCGGCCAGATCCGCGCAATGGCGGGTGCGGACCGGCTGGCCGTTGAAGGTGGTTGGCTGCCCGGTCACCCCCAGCCAGCGTTCGCCCAGGATCGGTTGGTCGATCACCCCCAGCACCGGCCAGCCTTCGACCACCAGCGCGATCAGCGTGCCGAAGATCGGGCGGCCGGCCATGAACGCCGTCGTCCCGTCGATCGGATCGAGCACCCAGGTTCGCCCCGACGTGCCGGGTTCGGCCCCGAATTCCTCGCCGTGCATGGCGTCGCGCGGGAACTCGGCCTTGATCAGCCGCCGCATCGCTTCCTCGGCGGCGCGATCGGCCTCGGTAACCGGGGTCCGGTCAGCCTTGCGCTCGCTGCCGAGCGGCGCGCGGAACAATGGCCGGATCACCCCGCGCGCCGTCTCGGCAAGCCGGTGGGCCAGCGCGATTTCGGCAGTGAGTTTCATGGCGGTCAGATTACGGTCCTGCGAACATAAGCGTCGAACATCGGTACGGTGAATGCCGTATCACCATGATTGGGGCTATACACCATGCCCTTGGCGATCAGGCTGCTTCGGGTTGGCGCGACCGTCGTAACCTTGAGCCCGAGCGCCTGTGCAATGTCGCCCGATCGTTGCGGACCCGGTCCAAGTTCAGCCATCGCCTTCACGTAGCGCTTTTCACTGGGCGAAAGCCGATCAAGGCGGACTCGGAAGAAGCTTTGATCGAGCTGGGCGAGCGCGCCTGCCTGAGCGACGGCAACGTCTTGCGCAGTGATGGGGGATTCATCAGCAACATCCCAGGATTGCTTGCCCCACTCCTGCAGAAAATAGGCGTAGCCTTCAGTAGAAGCAAAGATAGCGTCAATGGCCGCTTGCTCGATGCTTTCACCTTCGCTTTCAACCGGATTGCGCAACGCTGCCTCGACCGCGCTACTGTCTAATGCACCGATTGCTTCGAACGCGAACAGACGCTCTGCGTAGGATTTGGCCCGGCCCATTTGGCCAAGCAATTGGGGCAAACCAGCGCCTACCATCGTCACCGGCAAGCGGTTCTGGTTTGCGGCGTGCAGGGCAACGATCAGTGCGGCAAGTTGTTCTTCTGGAACGTATTGCAACTCGTCAATAAACAGCACGGCGGCTGTCCCGCGCTCTGCAGCGGCTTCACCCAACGCACCGATCAGATCGGTGAGATCGGCCTCAAGATCGCCGCTGTCTGCTAGTCCTGGTTCGGCTTCGTGCTCAAGTGAGACGGTCAAGTCTCCGAACGTAGCCTTGAGCTTGATGAATCCAGCCAGCGCTGCCAATGCCCGGCGTGCCTTGTCACCCGCGCCAGCCAGCCGATCGATCCGCAGCAACGCAGCCCGCAGGGCAGGGGCAAGCACCGCCGGCAATGAGCGTGATTCCGGCGCTTCGAGGGCGATCACCACGAGACCGGCAGCTTCGGCCTCCCGCCGCATTTCGGCGAGCAGCACGGTCTTGCCGACGCCGCGCAGTCCATAAAGAATCACGCTTTGCGCCGGCTTGCGCGATCTGATGCGGTCTAACGCCACTGCAACACGCTCGCGCAATTCGTCACGACCCGCCAGCTCCGGCGGTGGAGTGCCCGCACCGGGTGCGAAAGGGTTACGGCGCGCGTCCATTTATGATGGTCTTATGCCATATTATAGAATTCTTGTAAACTGCCCTAAACTCTTCATAACCTCAATCCCACAAGCTCGAGACGGAGCTTTCCTCGGCGATGCGGTGGATCGCTTCGCCCACCAAGGGCGCGATCGACAGGACCCGGACCTTGGACGAGGCGAGTGCCGCCGCTGTCGGCTGGATCGAATCGGTGATCACCAGTTCCTTGAGCGCCGAGCCATTGACCCGCTCGATTGCCGTGCCCGACAGCACCCCGTGGGTGAGATAGGCGGTGACGCTTTTTGCGCCCGCTTCCATCAGTGCACCGGCCGCGTTGCACAAGGTGCCGCCCGAATCGATGATATCGTCGATCAGGATGCAGTCCCAGCCCTTCACATCGCCGATGATATTCATCACCTCGCTGCTGCCGGGCTTGTCGCGGCGCTTGTCGACGATCGAGAGCGGTGCGTTGTCGAGCCGCCGGGCCAGGGCGCGCGCGCGGACCGGGCCGTCGACATAGGTCTTGAAGCTGGGCCCCTTCATGTTGATCTCGTAGCGGTTGGGCATCAGCGTCCGCATCGGCCCGAACGCCTGCTGGAAGGCGGCGATCTTCTGGAAGAACAGCGGATCGTGGCTCAGCAGATCGTCTTCGGAGAAACAGAACAGGTCGTAGTCGCCGGCGCGCTCGGCCATCACGCGGTGGCACTCGAAGCCCAGCAGGCGCGGGTTCTCGGGCACGATGTCGGCGATCAAGGCATGGGCCGCGGGGGAGCAGCCGGCTTCGCCCACCCCGACCCCGAGCCGCGCCAGAGCCAACTGCACGAAGTTGGCCGGCAAGCCGCAGAGCATGGTCATGCCGCCATCCGGGCCCGCTCTGGGGACGAGGATCTGGCTGAGAACGCCCACGAGTTGCATGGAAAGCAGGAGCAGGCCACTGGCGCGCTCACGATCGGGGAACATGGTGTTAAGTCGTTCGAGGGTATCGACGCAGTCGGTGCTGTGTAGTGTGCTGAGGACCAAGTGTCCGGTTTCGCACGCTTGGAGTGCGGTGAAAGCGGTTTCGGCGTCGCGGATTTCACCAAGGAAAATGACATCTGGGGCTTGTCGCAGGGCGGCGCGCAAGGCCCGTGGGAACGAATGGGTGTCGGTTCCTATTTCGCGTTGGGTGAAAAGCGAATGGCGGCTGGTGAATTGGTATTCGATCGGGTCTTCCAGCGTGATGATGTGTTT
>CALCQB010000034.1 GCA_937897535.1 uncultured Novosphingobium sp.
CTGGGCTCGAGCTTCAACTACGGCTTCGGCGCGCACACCGACTGGGACTGGATCGGGGCGGTCGCCGAGGTGCTCGAGAACGCGGTGCTGACCACCCTGCTGCTGCCGGGGATCGGCACGGTCCACGACCTCAAGCACGCTTACGAGCTTGGCGTCCGTTCGGTCCGGGTCGCGACCCATTGCACCGAGGCCGATGTATCGAAGCAGCACATCGAAGCGGCGCGGGGCCTGGGCATGGACGTCTCGGGCTTCCTGATGATGAGCCACATGAGCGAGCCCGATGCGCTGGCCGGTCAGGCCAAGCTGATGGAAGACTACGGGGCGCAGTGCGTCTACGTCACCGACAGCGGCGGGGCCATGACCATGGACCAGTATGCCGCGCGGTTGGCCGCCTATGACCGGGTGCTCAAGCCCGAGACCCAGCGCGGGGTCCATGCCCACCACAACCTCAGCCTGGGCGTCGCCAACTCGATCGTCGCGGTCCAGGGCGGGGCGGTTCGGGTCGATGCCAGCCTCGCCGGAATGGGCGCGGGCGCGGGCAACGCCCCGCTCGAGGTGTTCATTGCCGCCGCCGACCGGATGGGCTGGCACCACGGCTGCGACCTGTTCGCGCTGATGGACGCCGCCGAGGAACTGGTCCGCCCGCTCCAGGACCGCCCGGTCCAGGTCGACCGCGAGACGCTGACGCTCGGCTATGCCGGGGTCTACTCCAGCTTCCTGCGCCACGCCGAGAAGGCCAGCGCCGAACACGGGATCGACACCCGCTCGATCCTGGTCGAACTCGGCCGTCGCAAGTTGGTCGGCGGGCAGGAAGACATGATCGTCGATGTCGCGCTCGATATGCTCAAGGACAGGTAGCGCGATCGGCAGCCCGCTAGTCTTTGGAATTTGTCAGCCCAGGGGTTCGGCTGGAACGATGATCGTGTTGAGCGAATCCGGGGCCAGGGTGAGCTCGAGCAGGCGTTGCCCGATGGCATAGCGCACCACCTGCCGCTCTCCGATGGCGTTGTTCGCGATCAGCACCAGCGAACCGTCGGGATTGCGGAAGGCCAGTTGATCGTCGAAGCCGAAGAAGCTCTCGACCGGGATCAATCGCGCACCGGGCCTGACCGCGCCGGCAACGTGCCGCAGCAACCAGTAGTCATGGGTCAACCGGAACTTGCCGCGCGCCTTGTCGATCGCCACCAGACTGTTCTGGGGCCAGCCCCAGCCGCTGGAACCGCCGTCGTCCAGCGCGAGGTTCCAATAGTGCCAGGCGGTTGCGCCGGCTTCGAAATAGCGCTTGATCGTGGCCCAGCCGCTGCGGGCATAGTGCCAGTCGTTGGTGCCGATCCCGCATTCCTGCTCGGAACCCCAGATCTCGAGGTCAGGGTAGCGCGCGCGCAGCGCGGTCAGCGCGCCCTTGCCCGACCACTGCACCCCGATCCCCTTGATCACGCGGGCGGCGTCAGGATTGGCCAGCACCCGGGTAAGCAGATCGGCGTTGCCCCGCTCCAGCGTGCCGAAGAACACCTGGGTGCCGACCTTGTCCATCTCCCGCCCCAGGTAGGGCAGGAAC
>CALCQB010000035.1 GCA_937897535.1 uncultured Novosphingobium sp.
CCTTGTCGTCCGCGCGGGCGGCATCGGCGAGCGCCTTGGTGCTGTCGGCAAAGGCTTTGGCCTTGGCCGCAAACCCGGTCTTGTCGGTCCACACCGCGGGCAGGGCGCGGCTTTGCACGCCCTTGGTCGATACCGCGAACAGGGCGGGCGCGGCCGCGGCCCACTTGGCCAATGCGCTGGCCGGGAAGACCAGGTTCTTGAGCGGGGTGCCGTTGGTGCTGGCCCCGCGCAGCAGATTGAGGTTCGATGCCGACATCGCCATGCCGGCCTGCCGGGCCAGCACCAGCTCCTGCGGGCTTGGCGCGGAGGGCCGGGCAACCGGTGCAGCATAGACCGACCAGCCGGTAGCGAGCAGTGCGCCTGCGATAACGATCCGTGCTGCAATCATTGCTGTTCTCCCGCGCGGCGGAGGATCAATCCATGGTCACCACGACCTTGCCGATCGCCTTGCGCTCGGCCAGCATCGTAATCGCTTCGCCGCCGCGCGCCAGCGGGAAACTGGCAGAGACCTTGGGATTGATCTTGCCGGCCTTGAGCAGGTCGAACAGAGTAGCGATGTGGACTGCATTGGCCTTGGGATCGCGCGCGGCAAAGGCACCCCAGAACACCCCGCAAACATCGCAGCTCTTGAGCAGGGTCAGGTTGAGCGGCAATTTTGCGATCCCGGCCGGGAAGCCGACCACGCAGAACCGGCCTTCCCAGGCGATCGAACGGACCGCGGGTTCGGAATAGTCGCCGCCGACAATGTCATAGACCACGTTCGCGCCGTCCGGTCCGCAAGCGGCCTTGAATGCCTCGGCCAGCGCCTTGGACTGGTCCTTGTCGAGCGGGGCGACCGGGTAGATCACCACTTCGTCCGCGCCGTGTTCGCGCGCGACTGCGGCCTTTTCCTCGCTCGAGACCGCCGCGACGACCTTGGCCCCGTAAGCCTTGCCGAGTTCCACCGCGGAAAGACCAACCCCACCAGCCGCGCCGAGCACGAGCAGGGTGTCCCCGGCCTTCAGATGACCGCGATCGAACAGACCGTGCATGTTGGTGCCATAGGTCATCAGCAGCGAGGCGCCGGTCTCAAACGAGACGCCTTCGGGCAGCGGGAACAGTTTGTCGGCCGGGGCCAGCACTTCGGTAGCGAGGCCGCCGTTGCCCATCATCGCGATCACGCGGTCGCCGGCCTGCCATTGCGTCACGCCGTCGCCGACCGCGTCGATTACGCCTGACAGCTCACCGCCCGGCGCGAACGGCCGGGGCGGCTTGAACTGGTACATGTCCTTGATGATCAGCACGTCGGGATAGTTGATCGCGCAGGCCTGGACCTTGATCCGGACCTGGCCGGGACCGGGAACCGGGCTGTCGAGTTCATCGAGCGTCAGGCTTTCGGGGCCGCCGACGGCGTGGCTGCGGAGGGCTTTCATACGGTTTCAACTCCCTTGGCGAGCCAGGGCAACGCGGCCCGGGCTTCATTTTCATAGCTGGAAATCTGGGCATCGCGGGCCATGGTCAGGCCGACTTCGTCGAGCCCCTCGAGCAGGCAATGCTTGCGAAACGGATCGATCTGGAATTCGAACCGGTCCTGGAACGGGCTGGTAACTACCTGGTTTTCAAGATCGATGTGGACCGGGTCGGTCTTTGCGACTTCCATCAGCCGGTCGATCGCTGCTTGCGGCAGGACCACGGTGAGGATCCCGTTCTTGAAGGCGTTGCCCGAAAAGATGTCCGAAAAGGAGGGCGCGATCACCGCCTTTATGCCGAGATCCAGCAGTGCCCAGGCGGCGTGCTCGCGGCTGGAACCGCAGCCGAAATTGTCGCCCGCGATCAGGATTGGCGAGCCTTTGAACTCGGCGCTGTCGAACAGGTTGTCGGGATCCTTGCGGAGCGTTTCGAACGCTCCCCGGCCAAGGCCATCGCGGGTGATTGTCTTGAGCCAGTGGGCCGGGATGATCACGTCGGTATCGACGTTCTTGGCGCCGAACGGGATCGCCCGGCCATCGACTTCGCGCACAGCTTCCATCAATCGGTTTCCGGGGCCTGCTCGGGATGCGGCGGAGGCGAGGTCGGCTGCTTCTTCGCCTTGTCGCGCCGATGCGAGGCATAAAGCAGCGCGGCCGCGAGCGCGGCCGAGCCGATTGCGGCCCCGGCCAGAGCAGCCTTGCCGCTTATCCCGGCCTTTTCGGACTTTTCGGTTTCGTCGGTCATGCATTCCCTATGTCCAACCGAGCGCGCCGGTTCAAGGGTCAGGTGAGGAATTCTTTGAGTGCGAGCCAGCGGGGGCGTTTGTCCTCAAGGCTCAGTGCAGCATGCGCCGGGCTGCTCGAAGGCAGGTCGATCAGGGCGAGGTTTGTGCCAGCGAGTGCCACGCGGCCAAGCTTGGCGGCCTTAGCCCCGTTGAAGGCAACTGCCTTCAACCCGGGCAGGCTTTTCACAAGCTCTGCAAGCGGTGCGACTTGCTGGTTGCGGATAGCGGTGTCGAGACTGCCGAGGCGGTGAGCAGAGGCGATCACATCCCACAAGCCGATCCCGCGTTCGGTGATCCGGTCGAGCCGGTCGGGATAGGGCAAGGCCGGCAAGTCGGCGCAATCGATTACCGCGCCGATCAAGGCCCAGAACTGGTTGCGCGGGTGGGCGTAGTATTGGCGGGCGGCAAGTGAGGCGTCGCCGGGCAGGCTGCCGAGTAGCAGCAGGCGGGTTTGCGGACCGGCAATCGGCGCGAAGGCAGATTTGGGCTCGGTCAGACGAGGTCCCGCACGTCGGCCAACTTGCCCGTAACCGCCGCCGCCGCCGCCATTGCCGGGCTGACCAGATGGGTCCGGCTTCCCGGCCCTTGCCGCCCGACGAAGTTGCGGTTGCTGGTGGAGGCGCAGCGTTCGCCCGGCGGGACCTTGTCGGGGTTCATGCCGAGGCAGGCCGAACAGCCCGGTTCGCGCCATTCGAGGCCGGCGTCGGTGAACACCTTGTCGAGACCCTCGGCCTCGGCCATTGCCTTGACCAGGCCCGAACCCGGCACGACGATCGCCCACTTGACGTTCGCGGCCTTGTGCCGGCCCTTCAGCACAGCTGCGGCAGCGCGCAGGTCTTCGATCCGGCTGTTGGTGCACGAGCCGATGAACACGTTCTGGACCTCGACGAGCCTGTCGTTCGGAATGATCGATCGGCTGGCCAAGCTTCAGCAGCCCGAACAGGCATGCGACAAGTGCCGCAATCACAAGGGGTTTTTTGAGAAACGCCCGCATTTCCTGCTCAGTTTGGATCCATAACAACAGGACTGTAGGAAAATTGGTTTAAAATCTGCTTACCATTACGATGCGCGGGGGCCTGCGGAAGGCACTGGTTGAAATTCAGATAAGGCCCAGCCGGACAAGCGATTTTTCCAGCATGACGAGCTGCCAGAGCATGCGCGAATGGTCGCTGCGCCCGGAAATATGTGTTTCCGCCAAGGCCGCGATCCGATCGCTGGAGAACC
>CALCQB010000036.1 GCA_937897535.1 uncultured Novosphingobium sp.
AGTTCGGGCAGATAGCGCGCCTTCAGCTCCGCGCTGCCGAAGCAGTCGATCATCCAGGCGGCCATGTTGTGGATCGAGATGTAGGCGCTGGTCGCCGGGCAGCCATAGGCCATCGCCTCCATGATCAGCGCCGCGTCCAATCGCCCAAGGCCGATCCCGCCGCTTTCCTCCGAGACATAGATCGCCCCGAACCCGAGTTCGCCCGCCGCCTTCCAGACAGCGACCGGATAGTGCGATTGCTCGTCCCATTCGGCTGCGAACGGGGTGATCCGGTCGGCGGTGAACTTGCGCGCCATGTCCTGGATCGCGAGCTGATCATCGGTCAGCGAAAATTGATCGGTCATGGATTCGCCTCTAGCCGATCTGGGCGAATATGCCAGATGGCACAAAAGCGAGTAGTCGGCTCAGCCGCAGGAGATCGAGGAAATCCGCATCGCCGCGTCATAGCCGACCGTCAGCCGCCCGAACTTGTAATCCATCGTCACCATCATCCCCGGGGCAACCCAGCGGATCTCGCGCGAATTGGTCATGGCGAGCAGCTCGGCGCCAGTCGCGCTCGATGCGGTTCGGCCGATGTAGCTTTGCGCTGGCGCGGCCCGGCAGCTGTCGGCCAGGTGATCGGGCTTTGCCGTGACACAGCCGGAGAGGAGCAGCGCGGCGGGAAGGGCCAGCAGCGTTGCGCGCATGGTTCTGCTCCGGCTCAGCTGCATTTGGTGTAGGTCCGGCGCTCAGCCGGGGCGTCCTTGCCCGAGTCCTGAAAATCCAGGCTCTTGCCGCCACTGTCGGCGACCAGTGCCACTTCGCGGGTCCATTCCATACCCTCACCATTGTAGGCAAAGCTGCCGCGCAGCTGCATCGGATCGTTGCTGGTGCCGCTGGTCAGGGTTCCAACCGATTCGTAGAATTTGAGGTCGACGGCTCCGATCGTCAGCAAGCCTTTGGCATCGCCGCGGGTCGACGTGCAATCGGCCGGAACCAGGCCCCAGCGTCCGCGCAGGGCGAGCGGGATTTGCTTGATTGTCGGCCCTTCGCTGGGGGTCAAGGTCGGCGAAGGGCTGGGCGACAGCGTGGCGCCAGGGGCCATCAGCTCGGGATCGGGCGAGCTGCTGGCCGCTGGATCGGCGCTTTCGCCCGAACACGCGCCAAGCGCCAGGGCCAGACCGGTTGCAAGAATGGGGGCAAACTTCATCGGCATGGCTCCGCTTGGACGGCGCGACGCGACGCCGAATGGGGAATTGGAAACGTTTGTGCGGCTTGCTGGTTCCGCAATTGCATTGTGCCGAACGAAGCTCACAGCGTCTCGGCAACAATTCCTTGCGCGGCCAGCGCGTCGATTTCGCTATCGGCCAGCCCCAGCACCTCGCCCAGAACGCTGCGGGTATCCTGACCCGAGCGCGGCGGGGCGTGGCGATAGGTTGCCGGGCTGGCCGACAGCTTGGCCGGAAAGCCCAGAAACCTGACCGGCGTCCCGTCGTCGCGGGCGATTTCGTGGACCATCTCGCGCGCCTCGATCTGCGGCTGGGCCAGCGCCTCGGGGATCGAATTGATCCGCCCGCCGGGCAATTTGGCCGCTGCGAGTGCAGCGATCAGCTCGTCCGATTTCCACGCGGCGATGACCGGATTGATCGCCGCGAACAGCGCCTCGCGGTTGTCGCTGCGATTTGGCGACAAGGCGAAGCGCGGGTCTTCTCCGAGTTCGGGCAGGCCCAGCACCTGCATCAGCCCGACGAACTGGCGATCATTGCCCAGCGCAATCAGCACGTCGCCATCGGCGCAGGCAAAGTCCTGATACGGCACGATCGTCGGATGCTGGTTGCCCATCCGGCGCGGCTCCGCACCGCCATTGAGCCAGTTCGAACCCTGATTGGCCAGCATCGCGACCTGCGCGTCCAGCAGGGCGAGGTCGATCTGCTGGCCCTCGCCAGTCCGGTTGCGGTGCTGGAGTGCGGCAAGGATCGAGATCGTGGCATAGAGCCCGGTGGTCAGGTCACTGACCGGGATCCCGACCTTGAGCGGATGGCCGTCGGCCTCGCCGGTCACGCTCATCAGTCCGCTCATCCCCTGGATCAGGAAATCGTAGCCGCCCTTGTCCTTGTCCGGCCCGGTCTGGCCGAAGCCAGTGATCGAGCAATAGATCAGGTCGGGCTTGACTGCCTTCAGCGCCGGATAATCGAGGCCATATTTGGCCAGACCGCCAACCCGGAAATTTTCCAGCACGATATCGGCCTGCGCCGCCAGCTGCCGGACCAGGTCCTGGCCTTCGGGCTTAGAGATATCGATCGCGACCGAGCGCTTGTTGCGGTTGGCGCAGAGGTAATAGGCCGAATCGCGCGATCCGTCGGGCAGGAACGGCGGGCCCCATTTGCGGGTGTCGTCTCCCTGGCCGGGCTGTTCGACCTTGATCACGTCGGCGCCGAGATCGCCCAGCATCTGCCCGCTCCATGGCCCGGCCAGAACCCGCGAAAGGTCCAGCACCTTGATCCCGGCCAGCGGACCGGTGAGTGGTTCGATTGATGACATAGGCGCGGCAGCTCCGGACTTCGGGTGCCGGTCGGCACGGGTCCGGGCCTCATAGATAGGATCGGCAAGCAGCGGCAAGGAAATGATGGAGCCCCCGCACTCGGTGGGGCAGCGGGGGCTCCATGGTCTTTGAAACCGGCTGGCGATCGCATGACGTCCGCCAGGCCCATCGAGGATCCTAATGCGCTGCGATCCGAAAGGTTCCCGCTCGACTGGCTCTAGCCCAGGCGCTGCAACCCGCGCGGTGGCTCGTCGTCATTTTCGTTCAGCGCATAGCCCAGCGAGTTCTGGATGGTCTGGGCGTTGAACGGCTTCTGGATATAGCCGATCGCGGTCGGTGGAGGATTCTCGATCTGGGCCGGATTGGCCGTCACGAAGATGATCCGGGTTCCGTGCCGCGCAGCCAGACTGCGGGCAATCTCCACGCCGGTCGGACCATCGCGCAGGTTGATGTCAACCAGCGCCAGCCTCGGAGGCGTGCCAAGCGCTTCGGCCCCTTTGCGATCCGCAACGATTCCGATCACCGGATAGCCGGCACCGGCAATGATCTCTTCCAGGTCAAGGGCTACGAGGAATTCATCCTCGACGATCAGGATTCCAGTCATTTCTTTCACTTTTTCGCCCCCGACCGACGGTCAGGCCGCCAGTCGGTCCGGGCGCTCCAAATTGGCAGCGTGGCGCATCTCCGCGAACAGCAGATCCATCGCGTTGCCGTCGATTACGAAGTCATGGCGCGAATCGGGCAGGACCCCGCCGTCGAGTGCCGCAACCAGCATGGCCCGCGCGCGGCAGATCCGGCTCTTGACCGTTCCCAGCGCGATGCCGCAGATTTCGGCGATTTCTTCATAGGCCATGTCGCCCACCGCAGCCAGGATCAGCGCTTCGCGGTTGGCCGCAGGCAGGGTTTCCAGTCCGCGCAGAACGTCAGCCAGTTCGACCGCATCCTCCTGATTGCCACGGGTGCACAGGGTACGTTCGGCCATTTCCTGATCGTATTCACCGGTGAACCGGGCGCGGCGGGTTTCGCTGTAGAACTGGTTCCGCAGAATGGTGAAGGTCCAGGCCTTGAAATTGGTTCCGGCGCGATAGGAGGCCCGCGCCGACCAGGCTTTCAGCATCGTCTCCTGGGCCAGATCGTCGGCCCGGTCGCGGCAACCGCACAAGGTCCGGGCGAAGCCGCGCAAGTGCGAGGCAACCCGCTCGAGCTCGGCGCGAAAGTCGCGATCGCTCAAAGGTTCGGGCGTTTCGCTGATCAGTTCCTGAATTTGCATGCGCCTGCTCCACTTTTGCTCCACGATGCCAACTGAACACGGCAGCGGCCCGGATCGTTCCCGAACGAGCTAGAATTTTTTGTCCCTGGCTCGGGAACCCGGCTCGGGACCCGGCGTTTGGGCAGGCATCAAACGCATGAGGCGTGCATCTTGCGGCTCACTATCGGGCCGGACGGGACAAGGACTGCGGGGAGTATGGTGCGAGCTTTTCTGAGCATTGCAGGCTGCGGGAAGTCACCCGCCCGGCGCGGCAAGCTTTTTGCTGAGTACACCGGATTAGCGCCCAGCTTGCATCTCTCGCGTCCAGGCCATATCCCATGACGCTCTCCACCAGTTTGCAGCCTGCCAACAGGCCGAAGGACCCCATGTCGATAAGTTCGATCCTGACTGACCGCTTGCCGTTGTTGCGGCGCTATGCCCGGGCCCTGTGCGGCTCGCAGAATTCGGGTGACGCCTTTGTTCGCGAACTGCTGGAGGGCGCACTTGCCGATCCGGTCCTGCGCGACGAGATCGCGGCCGGACGGGTCGAGCTCTACCGGGCTTTTACCCGGTTGTGGTCGGCGGGCCATGTCGAAGGGATCGTCAGCTCCGCTGGCGCCGGCCACGAAGCGGCTGGCCAGGCGCGCTTGTCGATGATCCCACCCGAGCACCGCCAGGCACTGTTGCTGACCACGCTGGAAGAGTTCTCTGCGAGCGAGGCCGGCGCGGTACTGGGCCTGACCAGCGAGGAAGTCGACGCGCTGGTGGCCCGGGCGATCGCTGAAATCGACAATGAAACTGCCACCTCCGTTCTGGTGATCGAAGATGAGCCGCTGATTGCGATGCAGCTTGAAGCGCTGGTGGCGGAGCTTGGCCATGTTGTAGTGGCGACTGCCGCCACCCGCACCCAGGCGGTGGCAGCCTATCGCGAGCACAACCCCGGCCTGGTGCTGGCTGACATCCAGTTGGCCGATGCCAGTTCGGGGATCGACGCGGTGGAGGACATCCTGGCCATCGCCGATGTCCCGGTGGTGTTCATCACTGCCTATCCCGAGCGGCTGCTGACCGGCGAGCGGCCCGAGCCGACCTATCTGGTGACCAAGCCGTTCCGCGAGGAAACCGTGCGCGCGGCGATCAGCCAGGCATTGTTCTTTTCCGCGGCCAATCCGAACAACTGACCGGCACCACGCCGAGTAGCGGGGCCGATTAGGTCACGCTACTCGGCCCGGATCGCGAAGTGTCCGGGATCGCGCACCGGCACCTTCAGTCGGCAATGGACGCCGCTTTCGGCAAATTCCAGTTCGACCGCCGCCTTCAGTTCATGCGCGACGATCTTCTCGATCAGGTCCAGCCCAAAGCCGCGGCGTAACGGGGCCTGAACCGGCGGGCCCCCGCTCTCTTGCCATTCGACCTCGCACTGGTCCTCGCCAAGCATCTGCCAGGTCACGCTAACCCGCCCGGTCGGGGCGCTGAGCGCGCCATACTTCGCAGCATTGGTCGCCAGCTCGTGCAGCGCCAGCCCAAGCGACAAGGCATCGTTGGGGGCCAGGGCAATATCGGGGCCGTCGAGATCGACGTGCGAATCGTCGGGATCGAGGTAGGGCGCAAGTTCGCTGACCACCACTTCGCGCAGCGGCGCATCGTTCCAGTCGCGCTGCGAGAGCAGATCGTGGGTCGCGGACAGCGCACGGATCCGCCCGCCCAGTCCTTCGGCAAATTCATCGATGCTGCGCGATCTGCGCCGGGTCAGCGAGACAATCGAAAGGACATTGGCCAAGGTGTTCTTGACCCGGTGGTTGAGCTCGCGGGTCAGCGAAAGGCGGATTGCATTCTGGCGGCTCAGCCATTCCAGCACCTTGCGATCCTCGGCTGCGCGCGAGGTGGCTTGCCAGGATAGCGCGAGGACCAGCAGGCTGACCATTATCCCGAACAGCAGGGTCAGCCGCGAGGCCGGGCTGAGCAACCGGGTTTCGGCCGAAGTGACCACCAGCGTCCAGGCGCGGTCGCCGATCAGGACCGTGCGGGTCAGGCCCTGGCCATTGCTGCCATCCACAACAACCGCCGCCATCAGGTTCGCCGGACGGGCCGGCCCATCAAACAACCGGACGTGGATGTTCTTGTGCGGCACCCGGTGCAGGGCGGCATTGAGGAATTCGCGGGCCCGGATCGGGGTGTAAACGAAACCCTTGATCGCCCCTTTGGACCAGGATCGGCCTTCGCCCAGGCGTTCGAATACCGGCACATAGATCAGGAACCCCGGGTTCGGCGCTCGGCCGACATCCTGAGTGAGCTGAACCTTGCCGCTGGCCGCCGGGCGGGCGGTGCTGATCGCTGAATCGATCGCACTGCGCCGCACTTTTTCCGAATACATGTCGAAACCCAGTGCAGCGTGATTTGCCGGATTGTCTGGTGCCAGCACGCTCACCACCGCCATTTCGGCGAAGGGTGACGCGGGCATCGGCCGAACCGTGAACTGTTCAAGGCCGGGCATGGCGCGCTGGCTTTCCTGAAAGGCGGCCACATCACCGGCTTTCATCCAGCGGGCCCAGCCGACCCCCAGAACCCCGCGGTCCGCAGCGCGTTCGCCCAGGTCGGCGATCAGATCGGTCAGTTCGCGCCGGGTGACTTCGTCCGAGGCCGAGAACAGCGAGGCGGCGGCATTGAGATAGACGATATTTTCGCCGGACTTGTATTCGAGTTCGCTGGCAAGGTCGTTGGCCTGCTGTTCCAGCTGCGCGCTGCGCGAGGCCCGGTCGACCTGTTCCAGCTTGCTGACGAACAAGCCGGTGGCAAGCAGGGCAATGATGAACAGCGTGAACGGCAATGCCCGCGGGAACCGATGGAACCAGGCCTGCTTTTCAACCCTGGCGAGCAGCGCCTTGTCCATCACTCTCAGTCTGCCTCCCTGTTTCCCGTTGTGCAAAAGCTGGAGCAGCACCCAATCGGTCTGCCGAGCCTTTCGGGATGGAACCAAGTGAGCGCCGGTTTGTTCCATCACTTGCCATGGCAAGGCAAGCTGAACTAGGCATTTCGCGGGGGATGATGACTCTCTACCCCTGCACGGAGTATACATTGACCAAACCGCATGGATCCGGGTCCGGGGGCCCCAGCGAAAAACGGCTCGCCCCCCGCAAGCCGGAAACGCCCGGCTGGGCCGACGGTTTGCGCAAATTGTACGACGATGTCGTCTCCGAGCCCTTGCCTGACAGCTTCAACGATCTGCTCAAGAAGCTTGACCAGGCGGGCGATGACTGACCGCACCAACCAGGCATCAACCGGACTGCGAAGCCCCGAAACCGACTTTCGGGAGGGCTTGCTGGCGCTGATCCCGCACTTGCGGGCCTTTGCCCGCGGGCTCAGCGGTCGGCCCGATTTTGCCGACGATCTGGTGCAGGAAACCGTGATGCGGGCCTGGGCTGCGCGCGAGCGCTATCAGCCCGATACCA
>CALCQB010000037.1 GCA_937897535.1 uncultured Novosphingobium sp.
GGCGTCCACCGCCATAAACCCGCTCGCCGTCGATGAGCATGTGGAGGGTGGGGTAGTCGGTCACCTATGGACTTCCTTCAAAGCCCCTCCCCGGTGGGGAGGGGTTGGGGTGGGGGTTCGTCGCCAACGTGGTCCGCCCACCCCGCTCCGACTAGGTGGCATGCCACCAAGTCTCGCTGCCCCTCCCCGCCGGGGAGGGGGCTTGGCAATTCACCCCGCCTTGGCCTGCTCCCGGTCGATATCGCCCTGCCAACGCTCGGCGACCATTTCCTCACCCGTGATGGGGTGCTTCATGTGGAACGGCAGCAGCTTGTGGGTCGGCCACAGCCAGTGTTCCTCGATCAGGGCATCCGGACCGCTCGGATCTTCGGGATAGAGCACCTTGGGGAAAGGCACGTATTCAGTCGGGGTGTTGGCCCAGCCGCTTTCGAAATCGGCGTGCCAGTGCGGGAAGTAGTTGAGGCACTTGATCCGCCACTTGCCGTCGTCGCCCTTGGTGTAGGTGTTCTCATAGAGACCGCCTTCCCACCACTGGCGCGCCTTGAGGTGCGGCTCGGCGCCTTCGTAATCCTTGTGTCGACCGGCCTGCATGGTCGAGCGGCCGCGCAGGCGCGCGGTCTTGCCGTCGGGGTCGATGTCGACGATTGCCTGGATCTGCGGGTGATCGAGCAGAAAGCCGTCGATCGGGCCGTTGTTGCCATAGGTGAAACGCTTCTGGAAGCGGTCGACATAGAGGCGGCGGACGCCTTCCTTGCCCTTCCACACCCCGCCGAAGAAGCGGACTTCGCCATCATCGGCGAACAGGTCGACCACCTCGTTGTACATGCATTTGTCGATCAGATAGCCGTAGAGGTACTGCAGCTTCTTCACGTCAAGCTCGTCCTCGCGGACGGTCAGGCGCTGTTCCATCTGGGCCAGCTTGGCTTCCAGTGCGGCAACACGGTCTTCGGACATCGCTCTCTCCAATTTTGTATGTATTGCTTACAGTCTGCGCGGCGCTGGCAAGTCTGTCAACGCCCCTCGGCTTCGAGCCGGGCAACTTCTTCACGGTAGGGCTTGATTGCGCGGATCATCAGCAGGGTGGCGATCGGCAGCAGGATTCCGGCGGTCATCACCAATGCCTTCCACAGTTCGGCTTCGTCACCCACGATCCGGTAGGCGACCGAACCGACCACCTGGCTGCCCATCGCCCCGAAGAACGTGAACATGAACAGGTAGAACGCGGTGACCTGCCCGCGCATCTCGGGCGGGGCGATCCGCTGAATCGCGGCGTTCTGCGGCACCGCCCCGGCCAGTCCAAAAATTCCGCCCAGTGCCATCACTACCAGTGAAGCCTCGCCGGTGGGCATCAGCGGCGAGGTGATTGCGCAGATGGTCGAGCCGCCGAACAGGATCGCCGCGCCGCGGACATTGGCATCGCTGTAGCGCTTGGCCAGCCATTCGATGAACACCCCGCCCAGCGTGATCCCGATCAGGTTGGCGACCAGCATCATCGGCCCCATCACCGCGCCGATCTCGGCCTCGTTCCAGCCATAGGTGCGGACCATGAACGGCACCCGCCAGAAGGCGAGGCCGAAGGTTTCGATCGCTGCCAGCGCGAGCGCGCCGAACATCGGATAGAACACCGCATTGCGCGCCCTGATGGCTTTCAGCGCATCGAGGCCAAGGAAGGTCCCGATCTTGCGGCTGAGCGGCGCGCCAGCCGGGACCGAAGTCGATTTGCCCGGCGGCAGCTTGCGGGTCGGCTCCTTTGCCAGCAGCAGCATCAGCGCCGCCAGCAGCCCGACTCCGCCCATGTAGACCATCAGCCACTGCCAGCCGAAAACCTTCATGCCGAAAATCGGCGCGTCGTTCCAGCCGGCCGATTGCACGACCAGTTTGCCGCCCCACATCACCCCGATCGTGGTGCCGCCGATGAAGCCGAGCTGCAGCAGCGCGAAGGCGCGGGTGATCTTTTTGGGGGGAAAGGCATCGGCCAACTGCGAATAGGCTGCCGGCGCGTGGGCCGAGCCGCCCGCGCCCAGAAACATCCGGCTGGCGATGAACTGGTTGAAGCTTTGCGCCAGGCCGCCGACCATCATCACCACCGAGGTGGCAACCATTCCGCCGGCCAGGACGAACTTGCGGGGATAGATGTCCGCCAGCCGCGCCATCGGAATGCCGACCAGAACGTAGAAGATGATGCTGGCCGGTCCGCCGACAAAGCCGAGCGCCTCGTCCGACAGCTGGAAATCGACCTTGATCCGCTGCGCCAGCATCCCGAACACGGTCTGGTCGAAAAAGGTCATGAAAGTGGCAAAGATGATCGCGAACAACGCGTAGTAGGATGCCCCACTTGACGGCCAGACTCCGCCCGGATCGCCCGGGCCATGGCTGTCGGGCCCAGGGATCGCTCCGCCGGCATCGACGATCATTTCCGGTGCCGCCGGGGTGGGGGCTAACGCCATGCTCAGTTCCTCTCACATCGCGGGGCCTTTGGCGGCACCGTCGAATCCACTTGGCAATTTGTAAGTAACATATACAAAAAGCGCTAGTGTTCTTTTGGCGCAAAAATGCGCAGACAGTGGAGAGTGACATGCAGAATCTGGAAGGCAAGACCGCCTTCGTGACCGGCGGAGCCAGCGGCATTGGCCTCGGAATCGCCAAGGCCCTGCTGGGTGCCGGAATGAAAGTCGTCATCGCCGATATACGCGACGACCATCTGGCCGATGCCAGTGCCGAACTGGCTGGCGGTGACAACGTGCTGGCGGTGAAGCTCGACGTGACCAGCCGCGACCAGTTCGCTGCCGCCGCCGATGCAGCCGAGGCGAAGTTCGGCAAGATCCACATTCTGGTCAACAACGCCGGGGTGGCGGTGGTCGGCCCGACCGAGCTGGCGACTTTTGCCGATTGGGACTGGGTCAACGGGGTCAATGTCGGCGGCGCGGTCAATGGTGTGGTGACGATCCTGCCGCGGATCCTGGTGCACGGCGAGGGCGGGCACATCGTCTGCACCGCCTCGATGTCTGCGCTGGTTCCGGTTGGCGGGACCGCGATCTATTCGGCCGGCAAGGCCTATGTCACGAGCATGATGGAGTGCATGCGGCCCGAACTGGAAGGCCGCGGGGTCATCTGCAGCGCGTTCTGCCCCGGCGCGGTCCAGTCGAACATCGCCGAAGCGGGGAAGACCCGTCCGGCCGAACTGGCCGACACCGGCTATGCCGAGGCCGACAAGCGCCGCCAGAACGGTGGCAACCTGATGCATCTCTATCAGACCAAGGATGAAGTGGGTCAGCGGGTGCTGCGCGGGATTCTGGCTGACGAACTCTACATCCTGACCCACAGCGAATTTCTGGACGGCGTGCGCGAACGCGGCGAGGCGACGACGCTGGCGGTGCAGGATCACCTGCCGGAGAACCCGGAATACAAGCAGACCTTCGCGATGCTGTTCCGCAATCCGGCAATCACCGCCGAAATCGCGCGGCAAAAAGCGCTGAAGGCGGAGCGCGGCCAATGAAGGATTTCGCCGGCCGCACGGCCTTCGTTACCGGCGGCGCCAATGGCGTCGGGATCGGAATCGTCCGCGCGCTGCTGAGCGAGGGCTGCAAGGTCGCGATTGCCGATATCCGCCAGGATGCGATCGACCGTGCGCTGGCCAGCCTCGACAACCGAGAGGTGATGGGCGTCCAGCTCGATGTCGCCAGCCGCGATGGCTTTGCCAAGGCGGCGGATGAGGTCGAGGCGAAATTCGGCCCGGTTTCGATCCTGGTCAACAATGCCGGGGTCAACCTGTTCCAGCCGATCGAGGAAAGCTCCTACGACGATTGGGATTGGCTGCTCGGGGTCAATCTCCACGGCGTGATCAATGGCGTGCAGACTTTCGTTCCGCGCATGGTCGAGCGGGTCAAGGCGGGCACCCAGACCGGCGGCCATGTGATCAACACCGCCTCGATGGCCGGGTTCCTGTCCTCGGCCCAGCCGGGGATCTACAACACCACCAAGGCGGCGGTTCGCGCGCTGTCGGAATCGCTGCGCTACAGCCTGCTGCAATACGGGATCGGGGTGTCGGTGCTGTGTCCGGGGCTGGTCAAGAGCGTGATCTATGCCAGCGACGATCTGCGGCCTGAAGCGCTGAAGGGCGCGATGAAGCCAGTTGATGCGGCGATGGTCGAGCGGCTGCAGGGGGTCCACGAATACGGGATGGAGCCCGACGTGATTGGCCAGCGAACGATCGAGGCGGTCAAGGCCAATCGGCTCTACATTTTCAGCCACCCCGACCATAAGGACGAGCTGCGCGAGGTGTTCGACTATATTCTCGATCACTATCAGGACTATCCCAAGGACCCCGGCTTCGATCAACGGGTGGCTTTCGAGAAATTCCGTGCCGATGCCGGGCGCGAGGCGCGGCGAAAGTCGCTGGCTGCGGAATGACAGTTGCGGTTCAGGTGCGCGTCGCTAGTCAGGCGGCCATGAACCGCACCCTTCTCGTCGCCCTTGCCGCCCTCACTAGTGCTGCGCCGCTGGCCGCCCGGGCCCAGATTGAATCCTTCGACCTGAGCAAACCCGGGCTCGAAGCCCAGGCGCGCTGTGCCGGGCTGTTCGCGATCATCGCCAACGAGCAACGTCGCCACGCGCCGGGGGCCGATCGCTTTCCGGCGATGGCGGACGAGGGCCGGGAATTCTTCGTCCAGACCGGATTGCGGCTCAAGACCGAGCGCTTGCTGGATGAGCCCGGTGTCAAGGCCTACTTCACCGATCTGGTCGGCAAGATTCAGCAGGAATATGCCGCCGCGCCCGATGCCGGGCCAAAGCTCGATGCCGAAATGAAGGCCTGCCTGGCGATGAAGGCCCAAGTGGTGCCGGCCAAGCCGGCCGACTGAGCCGGGCCCAATAACGGCTGGCGCGCGGCCGCACCTGCATCTAAGCCGGGGCCATGTCCAAGACTGCGCGTCACGCCATCATCGATATCGGTTCCAATTCGATCCGGCTCGAGATTTTCGGCGGCAGCCGCCGCAAGCCCTCGATCCTCTACAATGACAAGCTGATGGCCGGTCTCGGCCGTGGGGTGGTGGCGCGCGGTGCGCTCGACCGGCGCGGGATGGCGCTCGCGCTCAAGGAGCTTGCTCGCTACGCCGCGCTTTTGCGGCTGGTCGAGCCGGACAGCCTGCAGGTCGTCGCCACCGCAGCGGTGCGCGATGCCACCAACGGGGCGGAATTTCTCGACAGGGTCCGGGCGCTTGGTCTGCCGGCCCGGCTGCTGAGCGGCGAGGAAGAGGCCCGCGCTTCGGCCTGGGGGGTGATCGCCTCGCACCCCGGCGCACGCGGTCTGGTTGCCGATCTCGGTGGGGGCAGCCTCGAACTGGCGCGTGTTGCCGATGACCATGTCCACGATTGCGCCTCGTTCCGGCTCGGAGTGCTGCCGATCGCGGCGATCCGCGCCGAGGGCAGGGGCAGGTTGCGCAGCGTGCTGAACGAGCAGGTGGCCGGGCTGGGCTGGCTCGAGCAGGTTCGCGGCGAAACGCTCTATCTGGTCGGCGGAGCCTGGCGGACACTCGACAAGCTGCGGGTGAACGTATTGGGCGGGGTGCGCGAGACTGCTTTCCCGCCGGAACAAGCGCGGATGCTCAAGACCGTGGTCCGCGAAATGGGTCCACGGCGGCTGGCGGCCGTGCCCGGGGTCAGCAGCGTGCGGGCCGGACAGCTCGGCCATGCTTCGGCCATGTTGCACGCGCTGGTCGCCCGAACCGGGGCGGGGGCAGTCGTGGTCTCGAATGCGGGCCTGCGCGAAGGGCTCCTGTTCAAGCCGCACCGCTGAGTTTTCCACCTTTATTCTCGCTCCGCTCGCCCGCCGACGGGTTGAAGCGCGAATCGCGCTCCGCCATTGGGGACTGTCATGTGGCAACTTTACCAATTCCCGCTGTGCCCGTTCAGCCGCAAGGTTCGCCTGTTCCTGAGCGAAAAAGGCGTGGGCTATGATCTGTGGCGCGAAAACCCGTGGGAAGGCCGCGACGAGTTCCTCGCGCTCAATCCCGCCGGGCGAACCCCGGTGCTGCACGATCCGGCCAAGGGGCTGACCCTGGTCGACAGCCGGGCGATCTGCGAGTTCTTCGAGGAAACCGTCGACAAGAACCCGATGATCAACGGCACCGCCGCCAACCGGGCCGAGATCCGCCGGCTGGTCGCGCTGTTCGACGAGAACTTCTATGGCGATGTCACCGCGCCGCTGCTGCACGAACGGATGAAGAAGCGGCTGGTCTATCGCCAGTCGCCCGACAGCCGGGTGCTGCGCGAAGCGATGAAGCTGGCGCATGAGCACCTCTACTACATCGACCATCTGATCGATCACCGCCCGTGGCTGGCCGGGTCCTCGATCAGCCTGGCCGATCTGGCCGCCGCGGCGCAGATTTCGGTCGCGGACTATCTCGGCGGGCTCGACTGGGCCGGGCACGAGCAGGCGGCCGGATGGTACTCTGTGTTCAAGAGCCGGCCAAGCTTCCGCCCGCTGCTGGCCGAACGGATGGAAGTGATCCAGCCGCCGAGCCACTATGCCGACGTCAACGCTTAGAGTCTGTTTCAGTTAGACTGAAACAGGGCAACACCGGCCCGCGCCCCCGGCCCAACCACCCACAGGGTACCATATCGGGTGGTTGGGCCGGGGGAGCGGGCCGGTGTTGCTTCCACCAACGTGGAATAGACTCTAGTAAGCGATCAGGTCGCTGAGCATCTTGCCGAACCCGGTGGTCAGGTCGGCCACCGGATCGCCCTGGCAGCGCCGCTTGCGGACATAGACGCGCTCATCGCCGAGTGGGATGTGCTGGAACGCGTCCCACGGTTCGCTCCCGGTATCAAAATCGACCAGTACCGGCAGCGGCAGGCTGCGGGCGATTTCAAGGCCGAGAATCTCGGCGCTCTGTTCGCGCCGGGTCAGACTGGCCAGGTCGACAAAGTCCAGCGCTACCGCGTCGCCACCTTGCCATTGCAGGACCTGCCCTTGGGCCTTCACGCTGCCGCCGCTCAGGACCATGTCGCCATCGGCCAGCAGCGTGCTCAGCTCGAGCCAGACCTGGACCGGATCGAGCAGCAGGACTTCGGCCTGCTGATGGTGCGGCGTGCCATCGCGGGTGACCAGAAAACCGGGCCAGCGGGTGACGACGAAGGCTTCGACCAGCCGCCGGGCCGGTTCCGACAGGCTCGAGGTCAGCACCGAGATCGGAAGAGCACACGTCTGAACT
>CALCQB010000038.1 GCA_937897535.1 uncultured Novosphingobium sp.
CGATCTGACCGCTGCCTATGTGCGCAGTGGCCGCATGGTGTCGACCATGGTCCGCCGCACGGCCAATGCCGAATCCGGTTGGGCCTGGGAGCTGAAGGATCTGCCGGATGCGCAGGAAACCTATTACCTGCAGAACCTGATCGCCGAGAACCGCTTCCAGGAACCGCTGAAGAACTATCGCGACGCGCTGCTGCTGGAGCGCAACCTGAATGCCTGGAAGGCCCGTATCGCCGATGCCCAGGCCGGCTGGCTGGCGCGCAAGGGTCCGGCGATCTCCACCGAGCAACTGGTCAGCCGCCAGCTGGCCGAGCGCGCTGCACCGGCTGCACCAGCCGCCGCTCCTGCGCCTGCCGCCGCGCCGTCACCGCGCGCGGGCCAGGGAAAGCGGCCCTTTTGCAGCACCTTGTAATAGAGGCAGAAGCTGTTGATTTTCACCCAGAACTGAGCCGGTTAGGCGCATAATTTTCACTGAGAACTGAGCCATGTGAACCTTTCCCCGAAGCTGTGAGCGGCGGGGGCAACGGAGTGATCCACATGGGACTATTGAACATCATCCGCCGGATGCATTTGCGGCAGAAGTTATCGATCCGGGAGATTTCACGGCTGACGGGCGTGTCGCGCAATACCGTGACCAAGCATCTGGCGGCGAACACGATCGAGCAGAAGTTCGCGACGCCGGAACGTCAAAGCAAGATTGACCCTTTTGCCGACAAGCTTGCGGGCTGGCTGAAGACTGAGGCCGGGAGGTCGCGCAAGGAGCGGCGGACCATAAAGCAACTGCATGCTGAACTGGTGGTGCTTGGTTTCACCGGCTCCTATGCCCGGGTCGCGGCGTTTGCACGTCGATGGCGCAGCGATCGGCAGCGTGAGCAGCAGACCACGGGCCGGGGGACCTTTGTGCCGCTGCATTTTGCTCCTGGCGATGCCTTCCAGTTCGACTGGAGCGAGGACTTTGCGGTTCTGGGCGGCGAACGCACCAAGCTGCAGATGGCGCATATCAAGTTGTCGCACAGTCGGGCTTTTCTACTTCGGGCCTACCCATTGCAGACGCACGAGATGCTGTTCGATGCCCATTGGCATGCATTCCGGGTCTTCGGTGGCGTGCCTGCGCGGGGGATTTACGACAATATGCGCACGGCGGTGGATCGTGTCGGTCGCGGCAAGGAGCGGCAGATCAACATGCGCTTTCTCGCCATGACAAACCACTATGTCTATGAGCCGGAGTTTTGCAATCCGGCGGCAGGCTGGGAGAAAGGTCAGGTCGAGAAGAACGTTCGGGATTCCCGCCACCAGATGTTGCAAGGCATGCCGGGCTTCCCCGACCTTCCCGCGCTAAATGCCTGGCTGGAAGATCGTTGCCAGGAACTGTGGCGACAGACCCCGCATGGCAAACAGCCTGGTACAATCGCTGATGTCTGGGCCGAGGAGCAGACAGCCCTGATGCCCTTGCCGGTCGCCTTTGACGGCTTCATCGAACTGAGCAAGCGCGTGTCGCCGACCTGTCTGATCAGCTTCGAGCGCAATCGCTACAGTGTTCCGGCGTCGTTTGCCAACCGGCCTGTCAGCCTGCGGATCTATCCAGAACGGTTGGTGGTGGCTGCCGAAGGCAACATCCTGTGCGAACATGTGCGCGTAATCGAGCGCAGCCATCATCTGCCACCGAAGACGATTTACGACTGGCGGCATTATCTGGCAGTTGTGCAAAGGAAGCCCGGAGCCCTTCGCAACGGCGCCCCCTTCCTGGAATTACCGTCTGCGTTCAGACAGTTGCAGGATCACATGCTGCGCAAACCCGGTGGGGATAGGGAGATGGTCGATATCCTCGCCCTCGTGCTTCACCACGACGAGCAAGCCGTGCTGACCGCCGTGGAGCTTGCCCTGTCCGAGAGCGTGCCGACCAAGACGCATGTCCTGAACCTGTTGCACCGGCTGGTCGACGGCAAGGTGATCGGTGGGCCGCCACTGGATACACCACAGGCATTGGCCCTGCACCGCGAACCCAAGGCGAACGTCGAACGCTATGACGGCCTGCGTGCCCAACTCGCAGGAGGCCGCCATGCGTCATGATCCCGCCGCTGGCGCTATCGTCATCATGCTGCGCAGTCTGAAGATGTATGGCATGGCTCAAGCCGTCACTGACCTGATCGAGCAGGGCGCACCGGCCTTTGAAGCCGCAATCCCGATGCTGTCGCAACTGCTGAAGGCCGAATTGGCGGAACGTGAAGTCAGATCGATTGCCTATCACATGAAGTCCGCGCGCTTCCCGGCCTACAAGGACCTCGCAGGCTTCGACTTTGCGACCAGTGAGATCAACGAAGCCACCATCCGGACCCTGCATCGCTGCGAGTTCATGGATGGCGCCCAGAACGTGGTCCTGATTGGTGGCCCGGGAACGGGCAAAACCCATGTCGCCACCGCCCTCGGCATTCAGGCCATCGAACATCACCGCCGCAAGGTCCGCTTCTTCTCGACAATTGAATTGGTCAACGCCCTCGAACAGGAAAAGGCCAAGGGCAAAGCCGGGCAGATCGCGGAAGGCTTGACCAAGCTCGACCTCGTGATCCTCGACGAACTGGGCTACCTGCCATTCAGCGCCTCGGGCGGGGCCCTTCTGTTCCATCTGCTGAGCAAGCTCTACGAGCGCACAAGCGTCGTGATCACCACCAATCTCAGCTTCAGCGAATGGGCAACTGTCTTTGGCGACGCAAAGATGACCACCGCCTTGCTCGACCGCCTCACCCACCGCTGTCACATCCTGGAAACCGGAAACGACAGCTTCCGCTTCAAGGCAAGCTCAGCCGCAGCAGCCCGAAAAAAGAAGGAGACAAACCCACCCTTGACCCCAGCATGAACCGAAATCCATAATCAGAGGTGGCTCACTTCTCGGTGAAAAAACCGGCTCAGTTCTGGGTGAAAATCAACAGCCAGCGTCAGGGGCATGCCGCCCACGCGCTTTGGTTCGGCCAGGGCGTCATAGCCGGTATATCCATCGACCTGCAGGATGCCCTCGAAGCCCGTCAGGATGTCCATCGCATGGCGGCCATGGCGCCCGGGCGCATAGGTGAAGACCACAGCTGGCGGATCGCCTCCACCCCAACCGCGATCATCGCGCGTCACCGCCCAGAGGTAGCCGGTTTTGGTTTTGCCCGCCCTGGGATCGAGGACTGGCGCCCGGGTCTCGTCC
>CALCQB010000039.1 GCA_937897535.1 uncultured Novosphingobium sp.
TCTAGGTCCTTGTCGAGGAGGGGCCCCGGGTTGGTGACTTCGAGGCTGCAGGCGCCGAGGAGCGCGGCCGCGGCGGCGTTTCATCGCGAGTGGCTGGACCTGGCAAAGGCTGCGACCGGCGACCTGACCCTCGTGTTCCCCCCGGCCGATCACACCCATACCGGCTGGCGGCTGGCTGCGGTGCAGAGCCTGGCGCGCGAACATGCCCCGCTGCGGGTCAATGCGATCGCCAGCGCCGATCCCGCCGCAATCGCCGCCGCTCTGGCCTATCTCGCCGCTGCCGAGGGTGTGACCGGGCAATATCTTCCGCTCGATAGCGCCGGGGCCGGGGCTGTGGTAATGCCTGCCGTATGACCCTGGTCGACCAGTTCCAGCGCCGGATTTCCTACCTCCGCTTGTCGGTGACCGATCGCTGCGACCTGCGCTGCGCCTATTGCATGCCCGAACAGCAGCAATTCCTGCCGCGCAAGGACGTGCTGACCCTTGAAGAGCTGCACCAGCTGGCGCTCGGCTTCATCGCCCGCGGGGTGACCAAGCTGCGGCTGACCGGGGGCGAGCCGCTGGTCCGCCGCGACATGATCGAACTGGTCCGCGCGCTGGGCCGCAAACTGGGCGACGGACTGGACGAGCTGACCCTCACCACCAACGGGACCCGGCTGGCTGAATTTGCCGAAGATTTGTTCGGGGCCGGGGTGCGGCGGATCAACGTCTCGCTCGACACGCTCGATCGCGACAAGTTCATGGCGCTCGCCCGGCGTGACAGCTTGCCGCAGGTGCTCGAAGGCATCGCCGCGGCGCAGGCCGCCGGGCTGACGGTCAAGCTCAATGCCGTTGCGCTCAAGGGTATCAACCAGGCCGAGATCCCGGCGCTGATCGAATGGGCGCACGGCCGGGCAATCGACCTGACCCTGATCGAGGTCATGCCGCTGGGCGAGGTCGAGACCGACCGGTTCGATCATTACCTCCCGCTCAGCGAAGTCCGCGCCGACCTTGAACGCCGCTTCACGCTCAGCGCCAGCGGCCACCGCACCGGCGGCCCGGCGCGGTATGTCGATGTGGCAGAGACCGGTGGACGGATCGGGTTCATCACCCCGCTCACCAACAACTTCTGCGAAGGCTGCAACCGGGTGCGGGTGACCGCAACCGGGCAGTTGCACCCGTGCCTGGGTGGGACCGAGCAGGTCGATCTGCGCGCCGCCCTGCGCTCGGCCGATCCCGATGCGGCACTGAACGCGGCGCTTGATCAGGCGATGCGGATCAAGCCCGAACGCCACCACTTCGCGATTAGCGGACCAGGCAGGGCGCCCGCACTGGCCCGGCATATGTCGACCACCGGCGGCTGACGTGGCGGCCCGGCTGGTATTCCTGGGGCGGCTGCAGGACGTGGCTGGCGGGGCCGAACGCGAGGTTGGTCCCGGTGCGCTCGCCGACATCCTGACCACCTTGTCGCCGGAACTGGCCCTGGCGATTACCGACGAGCGGGTTCGCTGGGCGCTCAACGGCGAACTGATCGGCGAACACGGGGCGATCGATCTGGCCGATGGCGACGAGTTGGCGTTTTTGCCGCCCGTCAGCGGCGGTTGATCCCATGATCGATGTTCGCCTGCTCGATGCGCCGTTCCTCCCCGGACAGTACGTCAGCAGCTTCACGAAAGCGCATCCGGGGCTAGGTGCGGTCTGCACCTTCGTCGGCGAAGTGCGCGGTGAGGGCGAGGTGCAGGCACTCGAGCTGAGCCACTATGCGCCGTTGACCCTGCCCGGGATGCAGGAACTGGCGACAAGCGCGGTCGCGCGATTCGGACTGCTTGGCATCCTGCTCATCCACCGCACCGGGGTGATGCATCCCGGGGAGCCGATCGTTTGCGTTTCGGCCGCCGCCACCCACCGCCGCGCCGCTTTCGACGCGACCGACTTCGCGATGGACCACCTCAAGAGCAACAGCTGGTTCTGGAAGCGCGAACAGCGCGCTGGAGCGTGGCGCTGGATCGAACCGCGCGGCGAGGATTACGCCGACCTGTCGCGCTGGGATTAGCGCTCGAGCTCACCCTTCAGCGAATCGAGCGTGCGGTCCTGGTCGGCGATGATCGCCAGGGCCCGCTGGCGGGTTGCCTCGATTTCGGTCACGTCGCGGCCCTCGGTGCGGGCTTCGGCATAGATCGAATCGAGTTCGCCCATCGCCATCATCGCTTGCGCACGGGCCGCCTCAAGCTCGGCCACGGCGACCGAGGCGACCGACCAGGCTTCGCTGCCCATCGCCGCGCCGCGGGCGGCAGCGACGGTCGAACGGGCGCGGGAAATCTTGCCCCCGAACCGGGCGTCTGCGGCCCGGACCTGGCCCAGCAGCGTCCCCAGCCGGCCAGCGGTAGCCGAATCGAGCGGCGGCGGCGCAGGCAGCGGCAAGGGCGGGGCGGGCGGCCAGGTTGCGGTAACCCGCTCGGCCGGGCGCTTGGCCAGCGAGGGATAGCTGCCATCATCGGTGGCGCAACCCGCCAGGGCCAGGCCAAGCGCGATCGGCAACAGCAGGGAGGAATTCCGGGGCATCGCCATGCCCATAGCATGCCGGGCAAACCATGCCAGCGTGACTCTTCTCCCGTTGACAGTGTCCGGACCTTTGGGTAGGGGCAGCCCTTCTTTGGCACCCCTGCCGTCAGGCGGGAGCCAATGCGCTGCCCGAATCCTTGGGTAGTTTGGTGAAATGAACGGATAAGGGCACCATGTTCGCAGTTGTGCGCACGGGCGGCAAACAATACCGGGTTGCTGCCGGAGACAAGATCGCGGTTGAAAAGCTGGCTGGCGAAGCCGGTGAAACCATCACCCTGGGTGACGTTTTGCTGGCCGGTGACGGCGGCGAAGTGAAGGACGCTGCGGGCGTCGTCGTTTCGGCCGAGATCATCGCCCAGGCGAAGTCGGAAAAGGTGATCGTTTTCAAGAAGCGTCGCCGCCACAACTATCGCCGCAAGAACGGTCATCGCCAGCAGCTTACGCTGCTGCGGATCATGACCGTCGGTGCCGAAGCCAAGAAGGCTGCTCCCAAGAAGGAAGCTGCCCCCAAGGCCGAAGATACCGCTGCTGAAGCGCCCGCCAAGAAGGCTCCGGCCAAGAAGGCCGCGCCCAAGGCCGCTGAATAAGAATTCCGGAGTAGTTCGAGATGGCACATAAAAAAGCAGGCGGCTCCTCGCGCAACGGTCGTGATTCGGCCGGCCGTCGCCTTGGCGTGAAGAAGTTCGGCGGTCAGGAAGTGATCGGCGGCAACATCATCATCCGTCAGCGCGGCACCCGCGTGTACCCGGGCGCCAATGTCGGCCTGGGCAAGGATCACACCCTGTTCGCACTTACTGCGGGCCGCGTGCGATTCCACGATGGCAAGCTCGGCCGCAAGTACGTCTCGGTCGATATGGCGCAAGCCGCCGAATAACGGATGACCGATAACGGGTCATCCAGACTGGATGGCCCCTTCGGACTCAAGCGAGTCCGGCAAAACGAGGGAGAGGGGCCAACCCGTCTCCCTTTTTTCGTCTCTCCCTCAGCACGGTTTGCTCGCTGCATCCC
Source organism: uncultured Novosphingobium sp. (assembly GCA_937897535.1). Taxonomy (GTDB): domain Bacteria; phylum Pseudomonadota; class Alphaproteobacteria; order Sphingomonadales; family Sphingomonadaceae; genus Novosphingobium. The sequence continues at coordinate 3,550 of CALCQB010000039.1, forward strand.
AGTCGGGATGCGCCCCGGCGCAAGCCGTAATGGCAATGTCACACCCCCGCGCTAGATCGCGGGTGTGGGGCGAATGACGGGAGATTGATGATGTTCATTCGCAGTGAAAGGCTGTTTCTGCGGCCGGGTTGGCCCGAAGACTGGCAGGAACTGCTCAGCCGGATCGCCGACGAATCGGTGCTCAAGAACCTGGCCCGCGCGCCGTGGCCCTATACCGCCGACGATGCCCGGTGGTTTGCCAGTCAGCCGCAGGATCCGCGCTGTCCGCACTTCTTTGTGACCTTGCCGACCAGCTCCGCCCCGGCCGAGATGATTGGCTGTGTCGGTCTGGCCGAAGTCGATGGCGAGGTCGAGCTGGGCTACTGGTTCGCGCGCGAGCACTGGGGCAAGGGCTATGCCACCGAAGCGACCCGCGCGGTCTTGCGGCTTGCCCGGGTGCTGGGCCACCGCAAGCTGGTCGCCGGACACTTCATCGACAACCCGGCTTCGGGCGCGGTGCTGCGCAAGATCGGGTTCAAGCCGACCGGCCAGCTGCGCCAGCGCTTCAGCCTGTCGCGCGGGTATGAGACCCAGTCGGTCGAGCACCGGATTGCCCTGGGCAAGCCCAGCGATTGCGACACCGGGAACGGCGACCTCGCCCCGATGCGCGCGGCGTAACGCCTTGTCGTCCCGGGCTTGCCCCGGGACGACGTCAGGCCAGCACGGCGTCGGGAAATTCGCTTTCCGCCTTGCCGATCAGCGCGCGGTCGTCGTGGTTCCACGGGTGGAAGCCGGGCAGGAAATAGGCCACCCAGGCCGGGAAGATCTTGCGCAGCACGCCCGGCGTGCCGACCAGATACCAGGCCAGCTTGCCCTTGATCTTCCAGCCGCTCAGGCCATCCTGGGCCAGCAGTTCGAGCGTGTCGTTCCAGCGGTTGCGCAGGAAGTTGAAGGTCACCAGCAGCATCATCACCGATTTCAGGCGATAGCGGCGCAGCCGGCTCCAGTCGCGGGTGGCGTGGCGGAAGGTGTCATAGGCGACCCCCTTGTGCTCGATCTCTTCCTTGGCGTGCCACCGCCACATCGCGGCGGTTTCGGGCTCAGCGTCCTTGAAGTGCTTAGGATTGGCGAGGAATTCGTGCGCCATCATCGCGGTGTAGTGCTCCAGCGCGATCGTCGCGGCGAGGTTGACGATCTGCGGGCGCTGCTTGATCATTTCCATCAGCTCGCCCACCCGGGTGTCGATCCGGGCCATGTCGTAACCGGCTTCGGCGGCGGCCTTGTTGAACACCACGTGTTCGCGGGTGTGGTTGATTTCCTGTTTGACGAAGGCGCGAATTTCGGCCTCGAGCTTGGGTGGGGCACCATCGCGGTGGGCCTTGACCGCCTCGATGAACATCGCCTCGCCGCGCGGAAAGGTAGCGGATAGCGCGTTGTGCCAGGCGGTCGCGACCGGATCGCCGCCCAGCCACCAGCGACCAGGTTTCTGCGCGCGGCCAAAGCGCTGGTCGCGCACGACGATCTCCAGATCGGCCGGGGTTGGCCCAACGGCCGCGGTCACGTCCAGCTTGCCCGAAGGCGCGGCGGGTTCTACGTCGAGGGGGAATTTGGTGTGAGCGTTCATGCAGCCCAGATAGAGGTAACTTACACTGATGTCAATAAGGAAGCGCCTGACCCAGGAGGAAAGCCGCACCGTCGCGCTCGAAGCGGCGCGGGCGCTGCTGATCGAACTGGGACCGCAGGCGGTCACACTCAAGGCCGTGGCCTCGCGAATCGGGCGGACCCACGCCAACCTTTTGCACCATTTCGGTTCGGCGGCCGGTCTGCAAAAGGAACTGGCCCGGCACCTCGCCACCACGATCTGCGCCACGATCGAGGACGCCGTGCTGGCCAGCCGCGCGGGCGAGGGTAGCGCCCGTGATGTGGTCGACCTGACCTTCGACGCCTTCGATAAGGAGGGCGGCGGCGCGCTCGCCACCTGGATGCTGATGAACGGCAACGAGGATGCGCTCGATCCGCTGCTCGAAGCGATCCACGAACTGGTTGATGACCTCGCCGAGCACGAAGGCGGCAAGATGCACGACGTCACCCATGCGCTGTGCCTGATGGCGCTCGGCGATGCGCTGATGGGCGGGCCGCTGGCGCAAAGCCTGGGTCTGCCGCGCACCTCGGCCCGCGATACGGCCGAAAGGCTGCTGACCGAGGGCGCA
>CALCQB010000040.1 GCA_937897535.1 uncultured Novosphingobium sp.
CGTGTGCTCTTCCGATCTAGGGCCGCCCCGGCGAGACATACTGCGTCGGCGGAAATGCCGAAAGGACCAATCTGCAAGTGGTCCACGCGATCTGCGACGAACTCGACCGGCTCCGCCCACGCGCCGATGGCAAATCCTATCGCGAGCAAATCACTTTCGTCAGCGACCGGCCGGGGCACGACTTCCGCTATGCGATCGACGCCTCCAAGCTCAAGGTTGAGCTGGGCTGGGAGCCACGCGAGACTTTCGAAAGCGGCATCGCCAAGACCGTCGCCTGGTACCTCGAAAACGAGGACTGGTGGCGCACAGTCCAAAGCGGGGCCTATCAAGGCGAACGACTTGGTCTGACCCATGGCTGAGCGTTGGCTGCTGACCGGCGGGACCGGCCAGGTCGGCCTGGCGCTGCGCCGCAATCCACCACCGGGGGTAGAGATCGTTGCGCCGACGCGTGATGCGCTCGATCTGGCCGATCTATCCGCGCCGGACCTGTCGGGCTTTGCCGCAATCATCAACTGTGCTGCCTATACCGCCGTCGACCGGGCCGAGAGTGAACCGGAACTGGCCCACGCGATCAACGCCAAGGCACCCGGCATACTTGCCGTTGCAGCCGCGGAGGCCGGTATCCCCATCCTCCATGTTTCGACCGACTATGTGTTCGCCGCCGAGGGCATCGGCCCGTGGCGCGAAGACGCTGCAATCGCGCCTGCCAGCGTGTACGGCCAGACCAAGGCGGCAGGCGAGCAAGCGGTGCGCGAGTCAGGCGCGCGCCATGCGATCGTCCGCACCGCCTGGGTGGTCAGCGCGGATGGCAACAACTTCGTCAAGACCATGCTGCGGCTTGGGACAGAGCGCGATACCCTGCGTGTCGTTGCCGACCAGCGCGGCACGCCAACCCACGCCGGCGATCTAGCCGCCGCGCTGGCCGCGATCACCGCGCGGTTCGTGGCCGATCCGGACCAGCCATCCGGCATCTGGCACTGCGCCAACGCCGGAGAGACAACCTGGCACGGCCTGGCCGAGCATGTGTTCGCTTGCGCCGAACGGCAAGGATTGAAGGTTCCTGTGGCGATCGAACCGATCACCACTGCCGAATATCCCACTGCGGCCCGGCGCCCAGCGGATTCGCGGCTCGATTGCACAAAACTGACAAACAACTTTGGCATTTCGCTGCGACCGTGGCAGGTGGCCGTTGAAGAAATTGTCGCCCAACTATCGGGCAAAGGACGCAGTTCATGAAGGGCATCATCCTTGCCGGAGGGTCGGGTACCCGGCTTCATCCCGCAACACTGGCGGTGAACAAGCAGCTGCTGCCGATCTACGACAAGCCGATGATCTATTTTCCGCTCAGCACACTGATGCTGGCGGGAATCCGCGAGGTTCTGCTGATTTCCTCGCCCGAATATCTCGAAAACTACCGCCGCCTGTTCGGCAGCGGCGAGCAGTATGGAATTTCGATCGAATACATCGTCCAGCAACGCCCCGAGGGCCTCGCCCAGGCCTATCATCTTGGCGCAGACTTCGTCGGCACCGGGCCGAGCGCGCTCGTGCTGGGGGACAACATCTTTTACGGCGCCGGGTTGAGCGACCTGCTCGGCAATGCCCGGACCCGGGCGGCAGAGGGTGCGGCGACGGTGTTCGGCTATCACGTCGAGGAACCCAGCGCTTACGGCGTGGTCGAACTCGACGGCCAGGGCCGTGCGCTGTCGATCGAGGAAAAGCCCGCGGCGTCCAAATCCAAGTGGGCGGTCACCGGGCTCTACTTCTACGATGGCCGCGCGGCGGAGTTTGCCAGGGCAGTTAAGCCGTCAAAGCGCGGCGAGCTTGAGATTACCGAGCTGAACCGGCTTTATCTCGAGGCCGGCGCGCTCCACGTCGAAAAGATGGGCCGCGGCTATGCCTGGCTCGACACCGGTACTCACGACAGTCTCCTGGAGGCGAGCGAATTCGTCCGCACGCTCCAGCACCGCCAGGGAATCCAGCTCGCTTGCCTTGAAGAAATTGCCTGGCAGGCCGGATGGATCGACGATGCCGCGCTGGCCGCCCGCGCCGCAGAATTCGCCAAGACCGGCTATGGCCGCTACCTGTCCGCGCTGCTTGAACGAGGCCCAATGCCATGAACGCCGTCGCGCCGGGGCGCAATATCGACGCCCGGACCGTCGCCGGGTTCGGCGAGGAATGGGACAGCTTCGACCAGACCTCGCTCAGCGAGGCCGAATGGCGCGAACTGTTTGAGCGTTACTTCGCGATCTTCCCGTGGGACAGCCTGCCAGCGGGAGCAGAAGGATTCGATCTCGGCTGCGGTTCGGGTCGCTGGGCGGCGGGTGTGGTCGACCGGGTCGGCACGCTCAACTGCGTCGATCCTTCGGCCAAGGCGCTGGCGGTGTGTCAAAAGCGCTTGGGCGCCAAGCCCAACGCGCGCTTTCACCACGCCAGCGTCGATGCGATCCCGCTGGCCGAAGCCAGCCAGGATTTCGGTTACTCGTTGGGGGTGCTGCACCACATTCCGGACACCGCCGCGGCGATGGCCGATTGCGTCCGCAAGCTCAAACCCGGCGCGCCGTTCCTGGTCTATCTCTATTACGCGTTCGACAATCGCCCGCTGTGGTTCCGGGCGGTGTGGCGCGCGAGCGACCTCGCCCGCGCGGTGATATGTCGGCTGCCGTTTGCGCTGCGCAAGGCGGTGACCAGCCTGATCGCCGGGTCTGTCTACTGGCCACTCGCCCGCGCTTCGCGGCTGCTTGAACGGGCCGGTCTGAATGTCGAGGGCATCCCCCTCGCCCCGTATCGTTCGACCAGCTTCTATACGATGCGGACCGACGCGCTCGACCGGCTCGGCACCCGGCTTGAGCAGCGCTTCACCCAGGTCCAGATCAGCGCGATGATGCGGGCGGCGGGGCTGGAGAATGTGCGGTTTTCGGACAGCGTACCCTATTGGGTCGCGGTGGGGACCCGCAAAGCCTGATGGGCAAGCCGCGCATACTCTACATCAGTTATGACGGCATGCTCGAACCGCTCGGGCAAAGTCAGGTGATCGCCTATCTCGAACGGCTGGCGGGTGACTACGCGATCCACCTGATCAGCTTTGAAAAGCCGTCAGACCGGGCGCAGACCGACAAGGTTGCGGCTGTCTCGACGCGGCTGGCTGCAGCGGAAATCGCCTGGCACCCGCTGACCTACCACAAGACCCCGACCCTCCCCGCGACGCTCTATGACATCGTCCAGGGCACCTTGATGGCGCTGTGGCTGGCGGCGCGGCACAATATCGGGCTGGTTCATGCCCGCAGTTATATTCCGGCGCTGATCGGCTGGGTGGTCAAGCTGCTGACCGGGGCCCGGCTGCTGTTCGACATGCGCGGACTGTGGGCTGACGAGCGGACCGACGGCGGGATCTGGCCCGCAGGCGGCCGGATCTACCGCGCGGTCAAGCGGCTCGAACGGACCCTGCTGCAAGGCACGGACCACGTCGTTACCCTGACACATGCATCGAAAGCAGTGATCGCTGCATTCCCCTACCGGATCGATGCGCCGATGACGGTAATCCCGACTTGCGCCGACCTTGACCGGTTCACCCCGGGCAAGGACGGCAAGGTCCAGCCCTTTACGCTGGGTTATCTCGGCTCGATCGGCACGTGGTACCTGTTCGATGAAGTCCTCGCCTGCTTCAAGCTGCTGCGCGAGCGGCGACCCGATGCGCGGTTGCTGGTGGTCAATCGCAACGAGCAAGACCTGGTCCGGCGGATGGTGGCGGAAGCAGGCATCCCGGCGGACGCGCTAGAACTCACTTTCGCCGACCACGCAGACGTTCCCGCGAAGGTCCGCCGGATGAGCGCCGGGGCGGCGATCATCAAGCCGGTCTTTTCCAAGATAGCTTCCGCCCCGACCAAGCTCGCCGAATATCTTGGCTGCGGGGTGCCGTGCCTCGGCAATGTCGGAGTCGGTGACATGGAACTGATCCTCGAGGGTGAAGGCGCAGGCGTGGCCTTGCGTGAATTCACACCCGAGGAACGGGTCCGCGCGGTCGATCGCATGCTAGCCATGGCCGACGATCCCGCCACCCCGGCGCATTGCCGCAAGGTCGCGCTGGCGCACTTCTCGGTCGACGACGGGGCCGAGCGGTATCGCGCCATCTACCGGAGCCTACTGGCGTGAAACGGATGCTGGTCCTGTGCCCCTACCCCGAGGGCGTCGCCGCCGGGCAGCGGCTCAAGTACGAGCAGTACTTCGCCGACTGGCGCGCCCAAGGCTGGGAGATCGAGGTCTCCAGTTTCATGGACCGCGCGATGTGGGACGTGGTGTGGGACAAGGGCCATGTGCTGACCAAGGCGCTGGGCGTGCTGCGCGGCACGCTTCGGAGGCTGCGCGACCTGCTGCGGGTAGGCCGCTATGACCTGGTCTATGTGTTCATGTGGGTCACGCCGTTCGGCACAACGGTGTTCGAGCGGCTGGTCCGGGCCCAGGCCAAGGCATTGGTGTTCGACGTCGAGGACAATGTCCTGTCCGATCAGCAAAGCGGCGCGGCCGATCACATCGGCCCGCTGGTGCGGCTGCTCAAGGGCTCTGGCAAGGCCCGGTTCCTGATCCGCACCGCCGATCACGTGGTGACCAGTTCGCCGTTCCTCAACGACTTCTGCCTGGAATTGAACCAGAACCGCGCTTGCACCTACATCTCGTCCTCGGTCGATACCGACCGGTTCCAACCCGCGACGGCCTATTCAAACGACCATCCGGTGGTGATCGGGTGGACCGGGACCTTTAGCTCCAAGGTCTATCTCGACTTGCTGCGCGGGGTATTCCAGCGGCTCGCCAAGCGGCTTCCGTTCAAACTGCGGGTGATCGGCAATTTCGAATATGCGCTGCCCGGGGTCGATCTCGAAGTAGTGCGCTGGTCGGCCGAAGCCGAAGTGGCCCAGCTTCAGGCGCTCGATATCGGCGTCTATCCGCTGCCGATCGACGACTGGGTGCTCGGCAAGTCGGGGCTCAAGGCGATCCAGTACATGGCCTTCGCCCTGCCCTGCGTCGCGACCGAGGTTGGCACTACGCCCATGATCATCCAGAATGGACGCAACGGTATTCTGGTAAAAACCGAGCAGGAATGGGAACTTGCACTCGAAAAATTGATTGCTGACCCAGCCCTGCGCCGGCAGCTGGGTGAGGCAGCGCGCAAGGATGCGGTGGCAAAATATTCGCTGGCCGCTATT
>CALCQB010000041.1 GCA_937897535.1 uncultured Novosphingobium sp.
GGTGCAATAAGCGCTGGCGTTGGGGCTGGCGGCGAGGCCGTTCTTGGAGGCCACGAAGATCACCGCGCCGCCAATGCCCTGCGCGCGCATGAGTCGGAACGCGTCGCGGCTGACAAGGAAATAGCCGGTGGACAGGATGTCCATGTTCTTGTTCCACAGGGCCAGGCTGGTTTCCTCAATCGGCGCAGACGAGGCGATGCCGGCATTGGACACCAAAATATCAAGGCCGCCGAATTCGGCCGCCGTTTCGGCATAGGCCGCGATCACCTGTGCCTCGTCCGTCACGTTCATCTGAACCGCGCGCACAACGTCCTTGCCATAGACCTTCGCCATGCCTGCGGCCACATCGGCGGCTGCCTTGCCGTCAATGTCGGCCAGCACCACGCAAGCGCCCTCTTTCAGGAACCGCTCGGCAGTGGCCGAACCGATCCCGCCCGCGCCGCCGGTCACGAAAGCCACCCGACCTGCCAGCGATTTCGGCTTGGGCATCCGCGACAGTTTCGCTTCTTCAAGCAGCCAGTATTCGATGTCGAAGGCCTCTTGTTCCGGCAGGCCGCAATATTCGCTGACGGTATCGGCGCCGCGCATCACGTTGATCGCATTGACATAAAACTCGCCCGAGATACGCGCCGTGGCCTTGTCCTTGGCAAAGGTCAGCATCCCCACGCCCGGCACCAGATAGACGACCGCATTCGGGTCGCGCAGGGGCGGAGAGTTGGGATGCTTGCAGCGGTCGTAATAGGCGGCATAGCCTTCGCGATAGGCCGCAACCTCGCCCGACAGGGCCGCCAGCGTGGCATCGACATCCGGCTTTGCAGGATCAAATCCCACGACCAGCGGGCAGATCTTGGTCCGCAGGAAGTGGTCGGGGCATGAGGTGCCGAGTGCGGCCAGCCGCTGCAGATCGGCTGAGCCCACGAACTCCAGCGCTTCGGCGTCGTCCGAAAAGTGGCCCAGCTTGCGCCGCGCGCCGGTCATCAGCCCGCGCAGCCGCGGCATCAGGTCGGCGGCAATCGCGGCGCGATCGGGGTTGGGCGCGACGATCTGACCACCGAACGCCGGGCGGCCTTCCTGCTTGGCGTTGAGATAGGCGGCGGCATCGGCGATCAGCTGCACGGTGTGCTCGTAACAGGCCTTGGCGCTATCCGCCCAGCAGATGATCCCGTGTCCGGCCAGCATCACGCCTTCGACCTGCGGGTTGGCCTGCACGTAATCGCGCAGCATCACGCCCAGGGTATAGCCGGGGCGCTTCCACGGCAGCCAGCCGATTTTGCCGCCCCAGATTTCCTGCGTCGCCGCTTCGCCGCCGGAACTGGCCGCGAGCGCGATGATCGCGTCGGGGTGGACGTGGTCGACATGGGCGAACGGCAGCAGCGAGTGCAGCGGGGTGTCGATGCTGGCGACGCGGGCGTTGAGGTTGAAAGTGCAGTGCGGCAGGAAGCCGACCATCTTGTCGTCGTCGTCGGGCCCGTCATAATGGGCTTCAAGTCCGCGCAATTTGTCCTGGTAAAGCGTCGAGAAGCCATCGAGCTTCATCGAGCCGATGTCCCCGCCCGAGCCCTTGACCCACAGCACCTCGACATGCTCGCCAGTCAGCGGATCGACCTCGGCCAGCTTGGCCGAGGTGTTGCCGCCGCCGAAATTGGTGACGGTCAGGTCGCCGCCGAGCAGGTTCGAGCGATAGAGCAACAGCTCGGGCGGGCTCAGCTTCGCGGCATGGGCATCGTCCCACCGGCTGCTGGGCACGGCGAACGGCAGCGCGGCGGAAATCTTGGTCTGGGCGTTCATGGCATCCTCGGAATCGGTGAGTCCGTTGACTCGCGTTGCAGCCTCGATACCGATTTCGCTGGAAATGAGCAATAACGATTGATATTGATTGTTTCGATAATCGGGAGAGCACGCGTGCCGCAAGGCGCCTTCATCGTCATCGACCTGGGCAAGACGCTGAGCAAGGTCAGCCTGTGGAGCCGTGCGGGCGCGATGATCGACCGCCAGGTCCGCCCGGCCGTGCCGTGCGTGGTCGATGGCCTGCGCCGGCTCGATGCCGAAGGCATCGGCGCGTGGTTGCTGGAAGCGCTGGCGGCTTATTCCAAGCACCCGATCGAAGCGATTGTTCCGGTTGGGCACGGTGCGGGAGTGGCCGCGCTCGGCGGCGAGGGGCTGGCCTTTGCGCCGCTCGATTACGAACAGGCGTTGCCGGCCAACGTGCTTGCCGACTACCGGTCGCTGCGTGATCCGTTTGCGCGGACCGGTTCCCCGGCCTTGCCCGACGGGCTGAATTTCGGGGCGCAACTGTTCTGGCTCGACCGACTCCATCCCGAGGCGATGGCCGGGTCGACGCTGCTGCCGTGGGCGCAGTACTGGGCCTGGTTCCTGACCGGCCGGGCGGTCAGTGAAGTCACCAGCCTGGGCTGCCATTCGGACCTGTGGTGTCCGGGCGAGAACAGGTTTTCTGCGCTGGCCGAGCGGCAGGGCTGGGCCGCGCGGTTCGCTCCGCTGGTCAAGGCCGGGGAAAGCGTTGGCACGCTGCGGCCCGAAATTGCCGCGCGCACCGGACTTTCGCCGCAAGTCCGCGTTTTGGCCGGACTGCACGATTCCAACGCAGCTCTGCTCGCCGCGCGCGGGTTTGCCGAGATCGCCCGGAACGAGGCGACGGTGCTGTCGACCGGAACCTGGTTCATCGCGATGCGGTTGCCATCCGCTCCGGTCGAGACTGCCAGCCTGCCCGAGGGGCGCGATTGCCTGGTCAATGTCGATGCCTATGGGCAGCCGGTGCCATCGGCCCGGTTCATGGGCGGGCGCGAGATCGAGAGCGTGATCGGGATCGATACCCGCCGGGTCGATATCAAGCCCGATCAGCCCGCCTTGCTCGCCGCCGTGCCCAAGGTGATTGCTGACGGCGCGATGCTGCTGCCGACACTGGCACCAGGCTGCGGACCTTTTCCGGATAGCCCGGGTCAATGGGTCAATGAACCCGCTGACTGGTTTGAAAAGCGCGCCGCGACTTGCCTCTATGCCGCGCTGGTGGCCGACGCCGCGCTCGATCTGATCGGCAGCGAGCAGCGCCTGCTGGTCGAAGGCCGGTTTGCCGAAGCCGAAGTTTTCGTCCGCGCACTGGCCAGCCTGCGGCCCGGCACGGCGGTCTATACCGCCAACGCCCACAACGACGTCTCGTTCGGCGCGCTGCGGCTGATCGACCCTCACCTCAAGCCGCAAGGCGAACTGGTCCGGGTCGCGCCGCTCGAACACAATCTGACCGCATACAAGAATACATGGACTCATCTGGTGGAGAGCAAACAATGACCGCAGCGACGCAAGGCCAGGAAAACTGGCGCGACACGATCCTGGCTGGGCTGGCGAACTATATCGACGCCGGCTCGATCGTCGCGGGCGGGGCGGCGCTGGCGCTGTGGGAGACCGACTATGCCTTGTCCAAGGATGGGGTCGGGATCATCGGTGCAATCGGTCCGAACGCGATCGGGGCCGGGATCGGGGCATTGGCCGGCGGCTGGCTGTGCGACCGGCTGGGGCGCAAGACGATCTACCAGTGGGACATGCTGATCTACGCGGTCGGCATGGCGCTGCTGGTGTTTGCCTCGGCCCCGTGGATGATCTTCGCCGGGTTCGGGATCGTCGGCCTGGCGGTCGGCGCGGATATTCCGGCCTCCTGGTCGCTGATCGCCGAGCAGGCCCCCGATGACCGGCGCGGCAAGCATTCGGGCGTGGCGCAGGTGCTATGGTATCTCGGCCCGGTGGTGGTCCTGCTGATGAGCCTGGCGCTGACCAGTCTCGGCAGTCTCGGCCCGCGGATCGTCTTCGCGCACCTGCTGGTGATCGCGCTGGGCCTGACGTTCCTGCGTTCCAAGATGAAGGAATCGGTCCGCTGGGAGGAAGCCCAGAAGAGCGAGGTCAAGCGCCCGCCGGTGTCTTCGCTGTTCCAGGGCAGGTACCTCAAATCCATTCTCGGGCTGGTCGGGATGTACGGGTTCTGGAACCTGTGGGCCGGGACCAACGGCTTCTTCTTCCCCTATATCCTGCAGACCGTGGGCGACACCTCGCAGGCCACCGCCGTTTCGATCCAGGCGCTGTCCTTCGCGATCGGGATGGCTTCGATCTATTTCGTGTTCATGCGGCTGTCGGACAAGGTCAACCAGCGCACGCTGTTCGCCTGGTCGGCGGTGATTCAGGTGGTCGGGATGGCGCTGCTCGCGGTGTTCCCGCTGACCGTGCCGGTGGCGCTGCTTTATGTGTTCCTGCTCCAGTTCGGCGGCGGGTTCGGCGCGCAAAGCTTCTTCCAGTTGTGGAGCAGCGAGATGTTCCCGACCACACTGCGCGCCACGGCCCAAGGGCTGTGCTTCGCGATCGTGCGGATCACACTGGGCGTATTCAGCTTCTTCGTGCCGCTGCTGACCGCCACCGGGTTCACCACGCTGGCGTGGATCCTGGTCGGGTTCCTGGTGATCTCCGGCGTGATCGGCTGGCTGTGGGCGCCGCGCAACGAAGGCAAGTCGCTCGAACAGCTTGAGGCCGAGCGGCAGGCGGCATAAGGACCCGTCCCATGCATGCTACCCAACGCGAAGAGCAGATCCTCGAAGCGCTCAAGCCCAGCGGCTTTGTCACGTACCGCGCGCTCGAGGCCCTGCTCGATGCGAGCCCGGCCACCATCCGCCGCGACCTCGCCCGGCTTGAGGCCGAAGGGCAGATCGAGCGGGTCCACGGCGGGGCCAAGCTGCTGGGTGAAGATCGCCCGGATGGCTCGCTCCGTTTGGCCGGAACGCCGTTCGAACAGTCGATCACCCAGCACCTCGCCGCCAAGCGCGCGATCGGCAAGGCTGCCGCGGCGCTGTGCGATCCTGGTGAGGGGGTGATGATCGACGGCGGCACCACCACCTTGCAGATGTGCCCGCACCTCGCCGGGCTCGATCTCCAGGTGCTGACCAATTCGCTGCACATCGTCACCGCGCTGCTGCCGCAGCCGGGGACCAAGATCCTGCTGCCCTCGGGCGCGGTGTTTCGCGAGCAGAACATTATCCTCGCCCCGGCCGGCGAGGAATCGATGCCGCGGTTCCACGCGCCCAAGCTGTTCATGGGCGCCGCGGCGATCGGTCCGCAGGGCGTGATGCAGGCCGACGTGGTGCTGGTCGCGGCCGAACGCCGCCTGATTGACCGGGCCGAGCAAGTGATCCTGCTGGTCGATTCGAGCAAGTTCACCGGCTCGTCCGGAACCATCGTCTGCGGACTGGAGGAGATCGACGTGGTAATCACCGACGCCGGGATCGAGCCGGCGATGCAAGCCGCGCTGGAAAGCGCCGGGGTGCGGGTGGTGGTCGCGGGGTAGGGATTTCGCGCCAGCGCTGCCCAATCCAATTTCCGTCACCCTGAACTTGTTTCAGGGCCCATCGCGCCGCCGACCCGGAGCGTTACGCTTCGGCACAAGAATGCCAGCCAGCACACTTCCTTCGACCGCCGGGCAAGCCCAGAAATGGGCCCTGAAACAAGTTCAGGGTGACGATGAAGGTTGGAATAGCGCTGCAACCCGAAGCGGAAAAACTCCGGCTCGCTATCCAACTCAAGCCTGCAGGCCGATATCGGTCAGCAGGTGCTCGGACAGGTCGCCGATCAGTTCCATGTCCTCGACGCGTTCGGTCATGCGCCATTCG
>CALCQB010000042.1 GCA_937897535.1 uncultured Novosphingobium sp.
AGCGAAAACCGGAACGGGGTTGAACCTTCGGTCCGTGCATAGAACAGTGGGGGTGCGCGGAAGTGCTCGTCCCATGCCGGCCCGGCCCACACGGCTGAGAGCGGGATCATGTGGGCAAGGTTGAGCGTGGAAATCGGCGGCGTGCGGACATTGGCGTAGACATGGCCGGGGAGTGATCCGAGCCAGGCCTCGACCGCGTTCATGCCTTCGACGATCACCGTGAAATCGCGGCCCTGGATGACCTTCTCGACCAGCCGCAGCTTCTCGGCCGCAAGCTGGAGGAGAAAGACCGGGCACTCACCGTCCTGATCGCCGACGAGGTCGACCGGATTGCCAAGCTGATCGACCAGATGCAGTCGCTGTCGAGCCGCACCGCGCTCGAGCTTGCCCCGTGCAACCTCCACGAAGCCGTACGCCGGGCCAGTGCGGTGATCGAGGCCGGGGGCAAGGCACCGCCGATCGTCGAGGAATTCGACCCGTCGTTGCCGCTGGTGCTCGGCAATGCCGATGCGCTGGTCCAGGTGCTGATCAACCTGCTGGCCAACGCTGCTGATGCCACGGTCGGGCAGAGCGACCGCCGGATCGCGATTCGCACCCGCTTTGCCAGTGGGCTCCAGCTCCACACCGGGGCCGATGGCCGCGCGCTGCGCCTGCCGATCGAGCTCAGGATCAGCGACAACGGCCCCGGGATCGCCGCCGATCTGCGCGAGCACGTGTTCGAGCCGTTCGTCTCTTCGAAGAAAAGCGGTCAAGGGCTGGGGCTAGCGCTGGTCCGGAGGTTGCTGCGCGACATGAACGGGCGGATCAATCACGACCGCGACGACAGCACGGGCCTCACGCATTTTCGCGTCCACCTCCCGGTCGCGCGCGAAGGCAGGAAACTCATCCAGGGAGAAGCGGCATGAGCGTCTTGCTGGTCGAAGACGATCCCGGCATCGCCCTGGTCATCACCGCCGCGCTCGAGGCCGAGGGATTTGCGGTCACCGGCTGCGATTCGATCGCTGAGCGCGACCGGCTGCTGGCGCGCGAGACGTTTTCTGCGCTGGTAACCGATGTGATGCTGACCGACGGCGACGGGATCGAGACGATCGGCGCAGTCCGGGCCGCGGCGCCCGACATGCCGATCATCATCCTGTCGGCACAGAATACGCTCGATACTGCCGTGCGCGCGACCGATACCGGGGCCTTCGAATACTTCCCCAAGCCGTTCGACATCGATGAACTGGCCCGCACGGTCCGGCAGGCGGTCGGCAATGCCCGAACGCGCGGATCGGACGATGGCGAGGTTCCGGTCGCCGGACTACCGCTGGTCGGGCGGTCGGCGGCGATGCAAACGGTCTACCGGATGATCACCCGGGTGCTGCGCAACGATCTGACCGTGCTGGTGCTGGGGGAAAGCGGCACCGGCAAGGAACTGGTTGCCGAGGCGATCCACCAGCTCGGCCACCGCAAGACCGGGCCGTTCGTCGCGGTCAATACCGCCGCGATTCCCGCCGAACTGATCGAGAGCGAACTGTTCGGGCACGAGAAGGGCGCGTTCACCGGCGCGGTTGCGCGCCATGCCGGCAAGTTCGAGCAGGCCAGCGGCGGGACGCTGTTCCTCGACGAGATCGGCGATATGCCGCTCGACGCCCAGACCCGGCTGCTGCGTTCCCTGCAATCGGGCAAGATTCGCCGGGTCGGCGGGCGCGAAGAGATCGCGGTCGACGTCCGGATCGTCGCCGCGACCAACAAGGATCTTGAACCGATGATCGCGGCCGGATCGTTCCGCGAGGATCTGTTCTACCGGCTCAACGTGGTGCCGATCACCCTGCCGCCGCTGCGCGAACGCAGCGACGACATCCCGGCGCTGGCCCGGCATTTCCTGCATCTGGCGGCCGGGGAAGGGCTGCCCCGCCATAGCCTGAGCGACGATGCGGCTCATTTGCTGGCGTCCCAGCCGTGGCGCGGCAACGTCCGCGAACTGCGCAATTTCATCTACCGCCTGGCCTTGCTGGTCCGTGATGACCGGATCGAGGCCGACGCCATCGACCCGCTGCTGGTCCAGATCGCTCCGGTCGATGCCGGGGGCGAGGGGCAGGGGATCGGACCGGCGGTGGAGCAATGGCTGGCGCGCGAACGTCCCGCGGCCGGCCAGGTCTATGATGCTGCGCTGGCCGCCTTCGAGCGTCCGTTGTTCCTGGCCGCGCTGCGCGAAACCCAGGGCAACCAGCTGCGCGCCGCGCAATTGCTCGGGATCAACCGCAACACCTTGCGCAAGCGCCTGACCGAACTGGCGATTGATCCGGCCGAGGCCCAGCGCTGAAGCGACGCCCTGGCAGGGTAAAACGACTTGCATATTTGCAACAGTAGTGTTGTAATCGGGCAACGATGAGCGATCCCGGTTCCCTGATGCGCGCCAAACACTGGCCGAGCTGGTGGCGCCGCCTGCAGATCGCAATCCGCCGCGCCAACCTGATCCCGGTGCTTGAGATCGGCTCGATCGTGGCGTTCGTGGTGATGACCGCGTTCACCTGGTACAAGTTTTCCTCCACCGCCGGCACCGGCAAGCTGCTCCCGACCGACCTGACCTCATCGCTGCTGGTCGGAACGCTGGTTCCGGCGATGGCTATCCTGGTCCTGCTGGGACGGCGGCTGGCGCTGCGCCGCGCGGCCGAACGGGCCGGGGGAAGCAGCGGCAAGCTGCACGTCCGGCTGGTGTTCCTGTTCTCGCTGATTTCGGCCGTGCCGACCCTGCTGGTGGTGATCTTCGCTTCGTTCCTGTTCCAGACCGGGGTCGAGTTCTGGTTCTCGGACAAGTCCCGCGGGTTGATCGAGAACGCCAACCAGCTGGCGCGGGCCTATTACGAGCAGACCGAACGCGACCTTGAGCTCGAATCGCTGGCAATGGCGGCAGACCTTGGCGACTTCCTCAGCCGTGAAGCGATCAACAGCCCGGCTTTCCCGGAATACTACGGCTATCAGGTCCAGCAGCGCAAAATCAGCGAATCGACCATCCTGCAAAAGGGCACCGACGGCGGTCTTCACCGCGCCGCCTTTGCCCGCGGGCCGGAGCCGTTGTCCGAGCAGATTGCCGCCGGGGTGCTGCGCCAGCTAGATGGCGGTTCGGCGATCGTGGTCAGTTCGACCGGGAATTCTATCCAGGCGGTCACCCCGATCGACCGGCGGGCCGGCGTCTACCTCTACACCGCGCGCAAATCGGATCTGCTCTCGACCGGCTATGCCCAGAACGTGCTGCGATCTTATGATGAGCTGACTCAACGCGCGCGAATCCAGCAATTGCGGTTCAATGTGCTGCTGTTTGTCGCCAGCCTTGGCCTGGTCGGATTGTCGGTGTGGTTTGCGCTGCGGTTTGCCGACCGGCAGGTCGAGCCGCTCTACGATCTGGTCGACGCAGCCCGCGAAGTCGGGGCCGGAAACTTTGCGATGCGGATCGAGGGCCGGACCGGAACCGACGAAATCGGCCTGCTTAACCGCGCGTTCAACCGCATGACTCAACAGCTGGACCGCCAGACCCAGGATCTGGTCGGTGCCAACCAGCAGCTGGATGAGCGCCGGACCTTTATCGAAACCGTGCTGGAATCGGTTTCGGCGGGCATCATCTCGACCGATGCACGCGGCCGGATCAGGCTGATCAACGGCCAGGCGCAAAAGCTGCTGCTCGAACGCGATGCCCAGCCACCGATCGGCAAAAAATTCGCTTCAGTCGCACCCGAAATTGCGGTGCTGGCCGAAAGCGGGCGCGAGGGCGGGGTGGTGCAGTACTCACGCGGCAGCGAACTGCTGACCCTGGCGGTCAAGGCGACCAAAGGCAGCGCCGGGACCGTGGTGACGTTCGAGGACATCACCCGCCAGTTGCTCGACCAGCGTCAGGCGGCCTGGTCCGACGTCGCCCGGCGGATCGCGCACGAAATCAAGAACCCGCTGACCCCGATCCAGCTCGCCGCAGAGCGGCTCAAGCGGCGCTATACCCGGCTGGTTTCGGCCGATGCCGAACTGTTCGAGGAGCTGACCGGCACCATCATCCGGCAGGTTGGCGAATTGCGGCGAATGGTCGATGAATTTTCGTCGTTTGCGCGGTTGCCCAAGCCGGTGTTCCGCGGCGAGGATCCAGTCGACCTGGCCCGGCAGGCGCTGTTCCTGCAGGAAGTGGCCCGCCCCGACATCAATTTTGCCTTCGCCGCCGACACCGATCTGGGGATCGTCGCTTGCGATCGCCACCAGTTCGGGCAGGCAATGACCAACGTCCTCAAAAACGCGGCTGAAGCGATCGAGGCTCGCCAGAAGACCAGCGAAGCGGACTATCGCGGGCGGATCGCCGTTACGCTCAAGGGCAACAGCGAAGACGTGACCGTGACGATCGCCGATAACGGCATCGGCCTGCCGCTGGACAAGGAGCGGATTGCCGAACCCTATGTGACGACCCGCGAAAAGGGGACCGGGCTGGGGCTCGCGATCGTCAAGAAGATCGTCGAGGAACACGGCGGTGAAATGATCTTCGCCGGGGGCGACCCCGACGGGACAGTCGTGACCATGCGGTTCGCCCGCGATCCGCTCTCGGGCCAGCGCGCCCCGGAAGCGGCCGAATAGTTTTGCGTTGAGGTAAGGTTGCAATGGCCCTGGAAATCCTGATCGTTGACGATGAACGCGACATTCGCGAGCTGGTAGCCGGCGTGCTGAGCGACGAAGGCTTTCAGTGCCGCACGGCCGGCGACAGCACTTCGGCGCTGGCGATGATCGACGAGCGCCGCCCCAGCCTCGTCCTGCTAGACGTCTGGCTGCACGGCAGCCCGATGGACGGCCTGGAAGTGCTCGACGCGATCAAGGCGCGCGAGCCGGAACTGCCGGTGATCATCTTTTCCGGCCACGGCAATATCGATACGGCGGTGTCCGCGATCGGGCGCGGGGCGATGGACTTCATCGAGAAGCCGTTCGAGGCCGAACGGCTGCTGCTGCTGGTCGCCCGCGCGACCGAGACCGAGCGCTTGCGCCGCGAAAACGCGCGGCTGCGCGAAGGCTTTGTCACGGCCGACGAGTTCACCGGTAATTCCAGCGCGATCAACACCGTCCGTGCGACGCTCAAGCGGGTGGCCAATACCGGCAGCCGCCTGTTGATCAGCGGCCCGGCGGGATCGGGCAAGGAAGTGGCCGCGCGGCTGCTCCATTCATGGAGTGCGCGCGCCGACAATGCTTTCGTAACGGTCAATTCGGCCCGTATCACCCCCGAACGGTTCGAACAGGAGCTGTTTGGCGAGGAGGCCGACGGCAGGCTGGTGCGCCCCGGCCTGCTCGAAATGGCCGATGGCGGCACGCTTTATCTCGATGAAGTGGCCGATATGCCGATCAGCACGCAGGCGCGAATCCTGCGGGTGCTGACCGACCAGAGCTTCGTCCGCGGGGGCGGCACCCGCCAGTTGGGGGTGGACGTGCGGGTGGTCTCCTCCACCGCGCGCGAGCTGGAGGTGGAAATCGCCGAAAAGCGCTTCCGTGAGGATCTGTTCTACCGCCTCAACGTGGTGCCCATTGCCATCCCCTCGCTGGCCGACCGGCGCGACGATATCCCCGCGCTGGCCGATCACTTCTTCACCCGCCACGCGCGCGAGCAGGGCCTGCCCGCACCGGTTGTCGCGCCCGAGGCATTGGCGGCGCTGCAAGCTTA
>CALCQB010000043.1 GCA_937897535.1 uncultured Novosphingobium sp.
GGCGAACTTTTCGCTGAACACGATCCGGTTGGCGGGCAGGCCCGCGCCCTTCATCGCGCCGCCGGCGTCCTCGGCCTCGCGCCCCGGAACTACGCCATCGGCCAGATCGAGATAGACCAGCCCCTCGGCCAGTTTCAGCGCCTGTTCCAAGCTGTCGGCCAGCCGGGTCTCAATCCCTTCACGCACCGCGATCCGGTCCACCACCACTTCGATGTCGTGCTTGAACTTCTTGTCGAGCGCGGGGGCTTCCTCGATGGCATAGAACTCCCCGTCGATCCGCACCCGGGTGTAGCCGGCCTTCTGCCATTCGGCGAGTTCGCGGCGGTATTCGCCCTTGCGTCCGCGCACCACCGGGGCGAGCAGAAACGCGCGGGTCCCTTCGGGTAGCGCCATCACCCGGTCGACCATCTGGCTGACCGTCTGCGCGGTGATCGGCAGGCCGGTGGCAGGGCTATAGGGAATGCCGACCCGGGCCCACAGCAGCCGCATGTAATCGTAGATCTCGGTCACCGTGGCGACGGTCGAGCGCGGGTTGCGGCTGGTGGTCTTCTGCTCGATCGAGATCGCGGGGCTGAGCCCGTCGATATGCTCGACATCGGGCTTCTGCATCATCTCGAGGAACTGGCGGGCATAGGCCGACAAGCTCTCGACATAGCGGCGCTGCCCTTCGGCATAGATCGTGTCGAACGCCAGGCTGCTCTTGCCGCTGCCCGACAGCCCGGTGATCACGATCAGCTGGTCGCGCGGCAGCGAGACGTCAAAGCCCTTGAGGTTGTGTTCCCGGGCGCCCCGGACGGTGATGTGGGTCAGCGACATGGCGGCGGTCTGTTCCAGATTTGTTCGATTCGGGCAAGGGCTGCCCCGCGGCCCGTCCCCTTTGGGCAGGAGCGGACCGGGCAATCGCTTGATCGCAAGGCCTTTGTCGTTCTAGACAAGCCCCAGGTCAGCGCGCGTGTTACATTGCTGGAGGCCCGATGCGCTTCAAATTGTCCGTTCCGTTTCTCGCCCTTTCGATCCTGCTCGCTGCCCTGTTCCCCGCCGCACCCGCTGCGGCGCAGCTCGAGCCGAACGCCGAAAACGCGATCACCTGCGCGCTGATCTATTCGTTCCTCGGCGATACCGGCCCGGCCTATGACGGGCTGGTGGCCAAGGCTGCCGCGCTCGGCGGGCGCAGCATCGACGCGGTCCGGACCGACCTGGCCGCGCGCGGGCCGCGGCTGGCCGCAGCCGCCGCCGATGGCCGGATCGACCCGGCCAGCCTGGTCAGCCCGGCGAGCAACGGCTGCCCCCAGTCGTTTGGCGTGGCCCCGGCAATCCGCCGCGCGGCCAGCGCAGCGGTTGCTGCTCCCGCCCGGCCCGATCCCTACCAGTGCGCGGGCCTGTTCCGCTGGCTTGACGCGCGCTACCCGTCGAACACCTGGGGCACGACCTGGGCCGGTGACGAGATGGTCCGCCGCGCCGCCAGCGCCGCCGGGGTCGATTATGACACGATGGACCGCCGGGCGGGCGGGTTCGCCCCCGACACCAGCGAGCCCGGCCCGCTGCTCGACCGGGCGGTGCAGTGTCAGGCCGGATACGACACCCCGGTTCCGCCCGGCGCGGTGATCGCCGCGGCCGAGCACGGCGACCGCCCCGGGATCGAGCGCGGCCGCAATTCCTACTGCAAGGCGCTGAGCAATGATTTCGACAAGCGGTTCCCCGATGTTGCCAGCGTGGAAGCTGCGATTGCCCGCAATCCGCAATTCGGCATGAACCGCACGCTGGCGGTGATGAAGGAACTGCAATGGCCGCTCGACGCGATGGGCAAGGCCGGGTGCCCGGCAGCGTTCGGCGAGCCGCGGGTGGCAGCGTTCGAGGATTTCACCACCCGCGCCACCGCGGCTGCCAAGTCGGCCAAGCAACGGCTTGAGCGCGAGGGCCAGTGGTGGTGAGCAAGGCCCCAATCAAATAGGCTGTGCGGTGATCGACAGCCCGGTGATCATGATCCGCTGGTCGCGCGGCAGCGCGACGGCAAAGCCCTTGAGGTTGTGTTCCCGGGCGCCCGGACGGTGATGTGGGTAAGACTCATGGTGCCTGCATGTGGGGATGAAACGGGCCGATTGCCAGCGACTTTTAGGACAGGTGGCGGAAGGCGTTGTTCCATATTTGTTCGGGTTGGGCAAGGGGCGGGAATGCCGCCCCAATGACGAATGCGATCGCCCCTGATCGGCAGGAGTCAATATCCCTGCGCGGACCATTGCGCGATATCCTATTCGCTTCGTAAAAAATTCGACCCAAGCGATGGAACCTGCTGTGCAGGCTCGATTAGCCTGTTATTGAAAGATCAAACACTTGTGAAGTCGACAGGATTTTCAGAGATGCCGATTATCGAACCGAATGGCGCGATCCGGACTATTTTGGGCAGCGCGCCGCGCGACGTAAAATTCTCGGAGGACGGAACCCGCATCTATCTCGCCAGCGGCACGCAGATACTTGTGGTCGACTCAGTTTCGGGCGCGCAGGTCGGCCAGTATGACCTTGGACAGCAAATCGGCGCGATCGACGTGTCTGCCGATGGATCGACTCTCGGCGCAGTAATCCAGACCGGCGCTGGCATCCCGGCGCGCTTCAGCCTGATCGATCTTACCACGAACATTGTCAGTTCGCGAAGCTTTGCGATTGGCGGCGCAATCACAGGGTCATTCTTTGACATCGCCTTTGCTGCCAACGGGCGGGTCTTGCTGTCTCAGGCCAATGGCGGTTCATTGGTCGAGTATAATCCAGTGACCAGTTTGACCAGCTATCTTGTCAGCGCCGCAGCCGGCACCACACTGATTACCGGAATCGACCATCTACAGGTCCTGATCGTCCAGCCCACCCTGACGGCAGACAGCGCCATCTACACCACTGGCGTCGGAATAACCTACGCCCGTCTGGATCGACCGGATCCATATGGCGGCGCCTCCACCCCTTCGCCGCAGGTTGCAGCCGGCGCGCTCAGCTCCGCCACCGGCGTCTATGGTTTAGGGGATCGCCTGTTCCTGCGCGAGACCGATGGCGATTTGCTGACCCAGATCAACTTCAACTTCCTGGGATCGAGCACCGGCATGACGTTCTCGCCCACGGGTGACCGGCTGTATGTCTTGCACAATTCAAGCCAGATTATCGCATTCGATACTGCGACATGGCAGCCAATCTTGTCCTATCCGATCGGCGCTATTGCCGCTTCGCCCGGGCTGGCCTACGGGGACTTGCTCCAGATGAGCCCTGATGGGCGGTTTCTTTCGGTCATGACCGGAACCGGCCTGCAATTGATCGACCTGTCCATTGCGGTTCCCGTCGCGACGGGCGGAAACGACGTCATTTCGGAATCATTCACGCCGATCGGTCTTGCGGGCAACGATACGCTCGACGCGTTGAACGGCGGTTGGATGTTCGGCGGGCCAGGCGACGATACCTACATCGTCGACAGCTATAGCGACACGCCGATTGAGAATTCTGGCGAAGGTCGCGATCGAGTAATGCTCGGCAACGTTTCGCCCTACTTTCTCCCGTCCTATGTCGAAGATGTGGTCGTGACCACAAACGTCGGAAGCACAGTCTACGGCGGCTTTGAGAGCAATGCGATGACCGGAGCGGGCGGCGTCGACAACTTCTATGGCAACGGCGGCAACGACACGTTGATCGGCAATGGCGGAAACGATCAGCTCAATGGCGGTGACGGTGACGACGACCTGCAAGGCGGACCCGGCAACGACGTGCTCGACGGCGGCAACGGCAATGACATCCTCAGCGACAACAGCGGCACAAACATGCTGCTCGGCGGTGCCGGCGCGGACAACCTGAATGCCGCGGGATCGAGCGGGTCAACCCTGGTCTCGCACTATTACGGACTGGTCAATCTCGATACCTTTGCCGAAGGGGACATCCTGATCGGCAGCAGCGGCAACGACGTTTTCTACGCCGGTTACAACGACAGCGTTACCGGCAATGGCGGGATCGATCTGCTCAATCTGAATCTTCAGGGAGCGAGCACCGGGATGACGATCGACCTGCGCATCCCTGCGACCGGTGGTTCAGTCGCCAACGGCAGCGGCCAGATCGGCGCAGTTTTCACCAACATCGTTACCGGCTCGAACTTCAACGATGTCATCACCGCCTACTGGTCGGCACTCGACAGCAATTTCTGGACCTTGCGTTTTGAAGGCCGCGCGGGAGACGACATGATCGTCGGCAGCGGTGGAGACGAATGGATCTATGGTGGCAGCGGTAGCGATGTGCTGATCGGTGCGGATGGAGCGGATCATCTCTATTCCCATTCCGATTACGTCAACGCTTCCTGGGGCGAGGATAACGCCCTGTCAGTGGACCTTCTCGAAGGCGGCAACGGCGACGATATTCTTGACGCTGGCGTCGGCGATACTGTGCTCGGCGGCAGCGGTATTGACCGGCTGTTCCTGAACCTCTCAGCAGCAAGTGGCGGCGTAACGCTGGATTTTGCCACGCTATCGACCCAAAGTGGGGCCACAATCCTCGGTGGGACAATTGCGCAGATCGAAGTAATCGATGGCGTGATCCTGCCCAACTTCACCAACATGGTTTCTCGCGTCGGTCAACTGGTCGCATCGCAGAACGAGATCATTGGCGGATCAGGCAACGATACGATCATCGGATCGGAATTTGCCGACATGTTCAGCGGCGGTTCGAACGGTGCCGACACGCTCGATGGCCGCGGCGGCGACGATCTGCTTGAAGGTGGTGCCGGTAACGATCTGCTGATCGGCGGCGCAGGGCGCGATCGGCTCAATGGCGGCAGCGGCAATGACACCGCCTCCTATGCAGATGCAACGGCGGGCATGACCGTTTCGCTTTACTGGAATACAGCGAGCGATAATGCCGGCAACGTCGACACCCTGTCATCAATCGAGTTCATCGTCGGCAGCGAGCTGGCTGATACGCTGCAAGGCGGCGAATTTTTCAACCGGTTCTATGGCCAGGGCGGAAACGACGTAATCGACAGCTACCTCAGCTTTGGCCTGTTCGATGGCGGCAGTGGCGATGATACGATTACCCTGCGTTCAAACGCCGATGGCTCCGATGCGTTCGGAGGCGACGGAGTCGATCGCCTGATCCTGGCCAGCAGCATCGGATTGGGTTCCATCGGTGGGTTCGAACAGCTTGAACTGATGAACGCCAGTGTTGTGTTCAGCGGATCGCAGTTCAACACCGGGCTTGCCTTCAACAGCGTAATCACCGGCAGCGGAAGTGTGACTGTTAACATGAACGCTGGCCAAGCCTTTTTCGCTACAGATATGATCGTCGCCAGCAGCGTGGCCATTGTGGTCAATGGAACCACCGGAGTCGACGTCATAAAAGGCTCGTTGACCGCTGTGATGACCGCCAATGGCAGTGATGGTAGTGACCAGATCCGTGGCGGCAATCTGACCGATACGATCAACGGCGGCGATGGCAATGACAAGATCATGGGCTTGGGCGGCGCGGACGTGCTGACCGGCGGACTTGGCGCGGACCAGTTCCGTTACCTCTTCGCTGCCGACAGCGGCCTCGGCGCCAATGCCGATCGCATCCTCGATTTCACAAATGGTTCGGACAAACTCGACTTCCGCGCGCTCGATGCCGATCCAGTCGCGGCGGGGCGGCAGGCGCTGAGCT
>CALCQB010000044.1 GCA_937897535.1 uncultured Novosphingobium sp.
TGGCCGCTTCCACCGCGGCATCGATGTGCAGTGCGTGCGGCGTCATGCCGCTGGCGACCGCGAGGTAGGCGTTGACCAGCGCGGCAAACGGGCTCTTCGCCGTCGCCGATTCCGCATCGTGGTTGTGGCGGATCCACGGCGTGTCATAGACCCAGTACTGATACTGGCGGCGCTGCACTTCGACATGGTTCGATTGCACCGCGTGGCTGATGCCCGCCACGGCCATCCACACCCAGGCCCACCCGCCCATCGAAAGGCTCAGCAGCCAACCCAGAGTCAGGTAGAGCACGACATGGCTGGCATAGTCGCAGATGCCGTCGACCATCTCGCCGATCGGGCTGGAACGGCCGGTCAGCCGGGCCAGATCGCCCGCCACGTCCAGCCCGCCTTCGGTGGTGCGTTCCTCGCGCCGTTCGGGGACGATGCAGGCGGCGTGCGGTTTGTGGCGCAAGGCGATCGCCAGCATTTCGTCGGTCGCGGCCATTTCGAGGTTGAGCGGCAGGTCGGTCGCCGCCTGGATCCGGGCCAGGTCCTCGTCGCGGATGTGGCGGCGATCCTCGCGCAGGTGCGCGGTAATCCCGTCGCAGCCGCAAGCCGCAACGATCTCGGCCGCGCGGACCGGATCGGGGTGATCCCCGCCGCGCGCGTTGCGGATCGTGGCGACGTGATCGATGTTCACGCCAAGGCGAAGACGGGAAGGGGTCACGACTTGGCGCGACTCCCCGGCTTCACGGCCTCGGTTCCGGCGAGTTCTGGGGGAAGTTCGGCTGGATCATAGGTCGGGAAATTCAAGGCGATCAGCGGGAAGAACGGAACCCCCATGTCGACCGACCCGCCCGAGCGGTCGACCAGCGACGCGGCGGCGATCACTTCGCCGCCCGCGGCGTTGATCGCCACGATCGCTTCCTTGCCCGACAGGCCGGTGGTGACCACGTCCTCGACCATCAGGACCTTTTCGCCCGGCTCGAGCGTAAAGCCGCGGCGCAGTTCGAAAGTGCCGGTCGGACGCTCGACGAACAACGCCTCGACCCCCAGCGCGCGGCCCATTTCGTGGCCGATGATCACCCCGCCCATCGCGGGCGAGACCACCTTGGCGATG
This sequence comes from uncultured Novosphingobium sp., assembly GCA_937897535.1. Lineage (GTDB taxonomy): Bacteria > Pseudomonadota > Alphaproteobacteria > Sphingomonadales > Sphingomonadaceae > Novosphingobium. Next base: position 1,100 of record CALCQB010000044.1, read on the forward strand.
TCCTTGCGCAGGTCGCGGGGGATTCGCGCGGCGAGCGCGGCGGCCAGGCGGCTGGCCCGCATCGGGTCGGCCAGAACCCGGGCACATTGCAGGTAATGCGCGCTGTGGCGGCCCGAACTCAGCAGGAAATGACCTTCCAGCAAGGCCTTGCTGGCGCGGAACTCGGCCAGAACCTCTTCATCCTGCATTTCTCGATCAGCCTTTTGTCTGGATTCGGAGCGTCACGAATTAGCCGTTCGCGCCCCATGTCAAAATTTCCCCTAGAGGCGCTTGAGGTGCCCGTAAAGCGCGCGTATAGGCCCGGGGAATCCGAAACTCCCAGCGGGAAGGAAGGGGGCATTTTTCTAAGCTTCCACCGGCCGGGACCGATAGCAAGAGCAAGAGGGACGATGACACTCGGCAAGACTGCCCGCACTGCGGGACGCGCGATTCAGGCACTCGGACTGTCGCTGGCGCTATTCGCCGCGCCGGCCATGGCTGCTGCGCCTGTGGCTGAAAAGGCCGAAGCTGCGGCTACCGCGACCGACGCGGCTGCTGCGGCAGCCCCGGCCACGGCGGTTGCGGCCCCCGCTGCCGCTCCGGTCGCGGCGAAAATCGATCCCAACGATCCCAAGTTCAAGGTCGCCCCCGGCAAATACGTGCCGATGAAGCCGACCCCCGGAAAGGGCCAGCCGATCGCCGGGGCCTATGGCTTCCAGGATCAGTATTCCGATACCGGCAAGCAGGCCCTGCACATGCATCAGGCTTTCTTGCTGCCGGTGATCTTCGCGATCTCGCTGCTGGTGCTGTTCCTGCTGCTTTATGTGATGGCCCGCTTCAACCGCAAAGCCAACCCGGTCCCGTCGAAGACCGCGCACAACACCATGCTCGAAGTGGCCTGGACCGGGATCCCGATCCTGATCCTGGTCGGCATCGCGGTGCCTTCGGTGGCGCTGATCAACCGGCAGTTCACTCCGCCGCCGGAAAACGCGATCACCATCAAGGCGACCGGCAACCAGTGGTACTGGACCTACAAGTATCCCGACAACGGCGACATCGAAGTCATTTCCAACATGCTGCCGCATGACAAGGCGCTGGCCGCCGGGGAACCTTCGCAGCTCGCCGCCGACTTCCGGATGGTCGTGCCGGTCGGTGAGCCGATCCGCCTGCAGGTGACCGGAGCCGACGTGATCCATTCGTTCGCCGTGCCGTCGCTGTGGTTCAAGATCGACGCGGTGCCCGGCAAGCTCAGCGAGAAGCAGCTGATCATCAACGAACCGGGGGTCTATTACGGCCAGTGTTCGGAACTGTGCGGCGCGCGCCACGGCTATATGCCGATCGCGGTCGAAGCGCTGCCGCGCGACGAGTTCAACCGCTGGGTGCTTGAGCAGGGCGGCAAGATCGACGGCGCTCCCGAGGCTCCGGCTGCAGCCGAAGCGGCTCCGGCCGCCAAGCCCGCCGCCTGAACCCCTTATAGAATTCGAACAGAAGGTTCGCAGATATGGCCACCACCGCCGACCAGTTCCAGGCTCACGCCGAAGACGCTCACCACGACCATGACCACAAGCCGGCGTTCTTCGCCCGCTGGTTCATGTCGACCAACCACAAGGATATCGGGACGCTGTACCTGATCTTCGCGATCTTCGCCGGCACGATCGGCGGGGCGATCTCGGGGATCATGCGGCTCGAACTGGCTCATCCGGGGATCCAGTACCTCGGCACCGTCGCTTCGATCCTGGGCGAAAAGAACGCCAACTTCGACACCCAGTTGCACCTGTGGAACGTGCTGATCACCGCTCACGGGCTGATCATGGTGTTCTTCCTGGTCATGCCGGCGATCATCGGGGGCTTCGGCAACTGGTTCGTGCCGCTGATGATCGGCGCGCCCGACATGGCCTTCCCGCGGATGAACAACATCTCGTTCTGGCTGACCGTCGCCGGTTTCACGTCGCTGATGCTGTCGGCGCTGGTCCCGGGCGATGCCACCGGCAATGGCGCGGGGATCGGCTGGACCGCATACGCCCCGCTTTCGACCTCGGGTTCGAAGGGCCCGGCGACCGACTTTGCGATCTTCTCGCTGCACCTTGCCGGTGCCGCCTCGATCATGGGCGCGATCAACTTCATCACCACGATCTTCAACATGCGCGCGCCGGGGATGACCCTGCACCGCATGCCGCTGTTCGTGTGGTCGGTGCTGGTCACCGCGTTCCTGCTGCTGCTGGCGCTGCCGGTGCTGGCCGCGGCGATCACCATGCTGATCACCGACCGCAATTTCGGCACGACTTTCTATGATGCCAAGGGCGGCGGCGATCCGGTGCTGTACCAGCACCTGTTCTGGTTCTTCGGCCACCCCGAAGTGTACATCATGATCCTGCCGGGCTTCGGCATCATCAGCCAGATCATCTCGACCTTCTCGAAGAAGCCGGTGTTCGGCTACCTCGGCATGGCCTACGCCATGATCGCGATCGGCGCAGTGGGCTTCATCGTGTGGGCGCACCACATGTACACCACCGGCCTCGACGTGAACACGAAGATGTACTTCACCGCAGCAACCATGGTCATCGCGGTGCCCACCGGCATCAAGATCTTCTCGTGGATCGCGACGA
>CALCQB010000045.1 GCA_937897535.1 uncultured Novosphingobium sp.
ATGTGGACCGCGCGGCCGCAGACGTCGCAGATCAGGAAGATGCAGTCGTGGCGACAACCGGGATGGCTGTTGGCGATATAGGCATTGGCGCTTTCGATCCGCCGGGCCAGATTGCTGGCCACGAACAGATCGAGGATCCGGTAGACCGAATTGGCCGCGACCCGCTTGCCGCGCGCGTTCGAAACCGCTTCGGCGATGTCATAGGCCGAAGCCGGGCGCTGCTGGGCGGCAAGCGCCTCGAATACTTCCTCGCGCATCCCGGTCCATTGCTCACCGGCATCGACCAGCGCCTTGGCGGCTTCTTCGACCAGCGTCTGCCCGGTCGGTTCGTGATGGTGATGATGTGTGCTGGCCATGGGCCCGATATAGGGCCCCGGCGCGCGAACGGCAATTGCTAGCGCGCGGCAGGATCGATCATGGTCTGATCAAGTTCGGCCGGAGCCGCCGTAGCCGAGGGGATCACCTGTCCGGCAATCGGGCGGTCGCCCTGGCTGCCGAGGACCGCCGCCAGCATGGCCGAGCCAAGCACGAACCCGATGGCGAACGAACGGTAGAGATCGGGTTTGAACAGGCCCATCGGGGAATCACTCGGCTAGAAACTACAACGTGGCGCCCTCGTGCAGATAGAGCCCTTACCGTCCAGTGAATGCCGCGTTCACTTGCCCGCCATAGCGACGAATCGAACTGGCTTTGCGGTGAACGGTGACGGTTAATGCCGGAAGTGGCGCATCCCCGTAAAGACCATCGCGAGGCCCGCCTCGTCGGCAGCCTTGATCACGTCGTCGTCGCGAATCGATCCGCCGGGCTGGATCACTGCGGTCGCACCCGCCTCGGCCGCTGCCAGCAAGCCGTCGGCGAAGGGGAAAAAGGCATCCGAGGCGACCGCGCTGCCGTGTGCGCGGCTCTGCGCCCAGCCGAACTTCTCCGCCGCCTCGGCCGCCTTCAGCGCCGCGATCCGTGACGAATCGCGCCGGTTCATCTGGCCCGCGCCGATCCCGGCGGTGATCCCGTCCCTGGCATAGACAATCGCGTTGCTCTTGACGTGGCGCGCGACGGTCCACGCGAACAGGCAATCCTTGAGCTCCTGCTCGCTCGGCGCGCGCTTGGTCACGACCTTGAGGTCGGCAGCGGTGATCGCACCGTTGTCGCGGCTCTGGACCAGCAGACCACCAGTGATCGGCTTGACCGTCAGCCCGCCGCGGCGCGGATCGGGCAGGTCGCCTGTCAGCAGCAGCCGCAGGTTCTTCTTCTTCGCGAACACCGCGATCGCGGCATCGTCGGCAGCGGGGGCGACCACCACTTCGGTGAAGATCGCGCAGATCGCCTCGGCGGTCGGCCCGTCGAGCGGCACGTTGACCGCGACGATCCCGCCAAAGGCTGAAACGTCATCGCACTGCAGCGCCCCGGTCCAGGCTTCGAGCAGGCTGCTGCCTTGCGCCACCCCGCACGGATTGGCGTGCTTGACGATCACCACTGCCGGGTCCTGCCTGCGGAATTCGGCGCACAGTTCCAGCGCGGCGTCGGCGTCGGCGTAGTTGTTGTACGACAGTTCCTTGCCCTGGAGCTGGCGGGCCTGGGCGATCCCGGTCCCATGCGGGCCCTTGGGAATGTACAGCGCGGCGCGCTGGTGCGGGTTCTCGCCATAGCGCAGCTCTTCCTGGCGGGTGGCGGTGATCGCCAGCATTTCCGGGAACAGTTGCTGCTGGTCGGCAAAGGCGAACCACTGGCTGATCATCGCGTCGTATGCGGCGGTCGCGGCAAAGGCGCGGGCGGCCATCAGCTTGCGGAAGTCATAGCCGGTCGCGCCGTCCCGGGCCTCCAGTTCGGCCAGCAGTCCAGCATAGTCGGCCGGGTCGGTGACGATCGTCACGAAGGCGTGATTCTTGGCCGCCGAGCGGACCATGCTCGGCCCGCCGATGTCGATGTTCTCGATCACTTCGTCGCGGGCCGCACCCTTGGCGACGGTCGCTTCGAACGGGTAGAGGTTGACCACCACCAGATCGATCGCCCCGATCGCGTGTTCGGCCATGGCCGCCGCATGCTCGGGATTGTCGCGCACGGCTAGCAGCCCGCCGTGAACCTTGGGGTGCAAGGTCTTGACCCGCCCGTCCATCATTTCGGGAAATCCGGTCAGCTCGGAAATATCCATCACCGGCAGGCCCGCCTCGCGCAGCGCCTTGGCAGTGCCGCCGGTCGAAACCAGTTCGACCCCGCGGGCCGCCAGCGCCTGGCCCAGTTCGACCAGCCCGGCCTTGTCGGACACCGAAAGCAGCGCCCGGTGGATCGTTACGTCAGTCATTCGAATGCTATCCCATTTTCTTCAGCAGCCAGGCAAAGTTGCCCCCGCCGCGCGAAACCAGTCCGGACACTACGATCTGCTGGATCGGCTGCGGCCGCCCCTGCCCGTCGGCCCAGATGCTTTCCTCGATCGAAACCTGCCCGCCTCCGGCCCGGAACTGCCAGTACGATCCGTCGGGCAAGGCGAGGCCGGCACCCTGGCCGTCGTCGCTGAGGCCCACTTCGATCCCCTGGCCGAGGTGGAACCGGATCGCGAAGCCGACCTTGCCGTTCTTGGCCTTGCGTCCGGTCGGGACCAGCAAGTCTTCGCCGCGCAGTTCGGTGCCGTCATCGCGCAGGATCAGGATCCGGCGATGGGTCAGCCCGAACCGGCCGACATAACCGTTGTGGCTGGCCTCGAGCCGGGTCGCTCCCGCCAGCTTGTCGCCCACAAGCGTCCGGCGGTCGATCTCGACCTCGGACACCCCGCTGCCGATCCGGCCGTTGATCAGAACTGCAGTGGAATTGGCATCGTCGAGCACCAGGGTGGAGTGCGCGGCGCTGGCCCGCAGGCCTTGCTCAAGCCGGACCGGCATCAGCCCCCCGGCGCAGCCTGCACCGCCGCAATTGACCACCAGCCGATGCCCGGCGTGGCTGAATTCGAGCGCCAGGGTCGAGGCGCAGCCCGAGCGGGCGTGCTTGGCCATCGGCGGCGGCGCGGCATCGAACTGGAGTACGCCTTTCTGCGCGACCACCCGCTGATAGCCCCATTGGCGGACTTCGCGCAGCGGCCGGGTTCGCACCCCGGTGGCGGCGACCAGCGCGCCCATTTCGGCCCCGTCGACCGCCCAGCCGCCCTGCCACGAGCCGAGCGAGCCATCGCCGTGGGTCAGCGCGAGCAACGGCGGAACCAGCAGCGCGATGATCGTTTCGAGCGCCTGCGGCGGATCGCGCCGG
>CALCQB010000046.1 GCA_937897535.1 uncultured Novosphingobium sp.
AGGTCAGCCCTTCGCGATTTTCCGGGATCCAGTCACCGTTCGGAACGCGCACGCCAGAGGTGGTGCCGTTCCAGGTGAACAGCACGTCATCGGCAAAGTTGACCTGGGTGAGGTCAGGCAGCGCGCCATAGTCGGCGCGGATCACGGTCGGATCGAGCTTGAGCTGCTTGACCGCATCGGTCACCCAGCCCTCGCCGAAGCTTTCCCAGGCCAGCGTGGTAACGCCGCGCGCGCCGAGCATGGTCCACATCGCCATTTCGAAGGCACCGGTGTCGGACCCCGGAACGATCCCGATCCGGTGCGTCTCGGGCAGCTGCAGCACTTCGCGCATCAGATCGATGCAATAGGCCAGACGCGTCTTGCCGATCTTGGCGCGGTGCGAGCGGCCGAGCGATTCGGTCGCGAGTTTGCTGGGGGCGTATCCAGGCGGCTTGGCGCAGGGACCGGAAGAAAAGAACGGACGCGCGGGTTTGCGCGTCGGCATTGGTACAGTCATGTAGTCTCTCCTTACAGAGAGCACGCGCGGCGTTGGGACCGCGTGGCCCGGGGGCGCTCCTAGTCACGAGCGGTAGCAAGTCAAGCGAAAGCGGTGAAGCGCGCGTGGTTAGCGGCGGATTAACCCTGCCGAGTCCGAAGTTGTTAACCATTTTCATGGCACATTTCGGGTCATGCGCGCAGTCCTGCCCGTGCTGACAATTGCCCTGCTGCTGAGCGGTTGCAGCATGCTGCCGGAGGGCCGCGCGCCCGAGCAGCGGAACCAGGTCCGCCAGTCCGCGCAGGTCCTGCCGCCCCGCCCCGAAGTCCGCGCCTGTCTGGCCGAGCTTGGGGCAAGCAAGGCCGCTTTCGCGCCGCTGCCGGACAAGTATTACGGCGCAGGCTGTTCAACCCTCGGCACGGTCCGCATCGACAGCCTGAAGAGCGACGATGCCAAGCTGGCGCTGACCAACCTTGGCCCGGTGACCTGCCCACTGGCCGAAACCTTTGCCGGCTGGGCCCGGTTCGGCGCGGACCGGGCGGCGCAGCAGATCCTGGGTAGCCCAATCGTCCGGATCGAGACGATGGGCAGCTACAACTGCCGCAACATCGCCGGGTCAGGCCGCCGCAGCTCGCACGCCACTGCCAACGCGATCGACGTTTCGGGCTTTGTCCTCGCCGATGGGCGGCGGATCACCGTAGCGGGCAACTGGAACGACCAGTCGCCCAAGGTGCGGCGGTTCTTCGCCACGATCCAGGCCAGCGCCTGCAAACGGTTCGGCACCGTCCTCGGCCCGGCCTACAACGCCGCGCACAGGGACCACCTGCACCTGGAACTGAGCGGGCGGGCCTACTGCAGGTGAGGCTGGTTGCTCTTACTTCACAAACGCCTTGCGCAGCGCCTGATCGACCCTGGTCTGCCAGCCGGAGCCGGTAGCGCGTAGTGCGGCGAGGACATCGGGGGACAACCGGAGGTTGACCTTGGCCTTGCGCTGCTCCGCCGCCACCGCCGGGCGACCGCGCGAACGGACCAGCAAGGTTGCGAATTCCGCGCCGTGAACCGCAGACGCTGGCCGCGCCTTGGCAAAATCTTCTTCGGTCCATTCAGGATTCTCGTCGAAGTCTTCAGGCAGTTGGGGCACCTTGCTCATAACGGCGCATTTCCTTTTCATGCGAACGGCGGAAACTGATCAAGCGCATCGTCAAACCTCGCCGTGTATAAACGATGCAAAAGCCGCGGCCATCGATCCGCCCGAACGCCCGGTAGCGATTTTCGCCATAAGCGTAGCGCCGGTCGGCCCGAACGGAGGCTTCACCATCAAACCCGTCGAAATCGGCCAACGAAAGACCATGCTTGGCGATGTTCGCCGCATCCTTCGCGGGATCGAACTCGATCTTCATGATTTAATGTAGAGGCGTTTAATCGAAATGGCAAGGCCGCGATTCACCTGGCCTTCGCCCGTTCACGTGTTGAAAAAGCTGTAATCCGGCAGCGAGTGGAACGCGTTCTTGAGCGCCTCGCTCCACCCGGCCGAAACCGACTGGTAATAGGGATCCTGCACGGTGATCCGGCGCTGGTGAGTCGGTTCAAACTGGTCCTTTTCGATCACCAGCAGATCGAGCGGCAGGCCGACCGAGAGGTTGGCCTTGATCGTCGAATCGAAGCTGACCATCAGCAGCTTGACCGCGTCCTCGAAACTCATGTCGCGGTCGTAGCCGCGGATGATGATCGGGCGGCCGTATTTGGTCTCGCCGATCTGGAAGAACGGGGTGTCGAAGCTCGCCTCGATGAAATTGCCTTCGGGATAGACCAGGAACAGCCGCGGCTCGCCGCCGCGGATTTGCCCGGCGACGATCATCGAAGCGGTGAAGGTTCCCGCTGCTTCCTCGCCATTGCGCGCATCGCAGGCGGCAATCGTTTCGCGCAGCATCTTGCCGACGATGGTCGCAACCTGAAAGATCGTATCGGCCTCAAGCAGCGAATTGTGCCGCTCGGCCTGGGTCTTGTTGCGCTCTTCGATCTGGCTGATCACGCCTTGGGTCGTGGCGAGGTTGCCGGCCGTCATGATCGTGATGATCCGGTCGCCGGGCACCGACCAGCAGTGCATCTTGCGAAAGATCGAGACATTGTCGACGCCCGAATTGGTGCGGGTGTCGCTCATCAGCACCAGCCCCTTGTCGAGCATCATTCCGACGCAATAAGTCACTGTGGCGATCCCCTTCCCTGATCCGCCTACTGCTCTGCGTGCTGTTGTTCAACCGCCAGGCGGACTTCGAGCAGGCTTTCCCCAGCTCCATAGCTCATCCCGGTGATCGGCGCGGCTTCGGAATAGTCGCGCCCGGTTGCCACGCGGACATAGCGCTCGTCCGGACTGATCCCGTTCGACACGTCGAACCCGACCCAGCCGAGGCCTTCGACATGAGCCTCGGCCCAGGCGTGGCCGGCTTCCTGTTCGATCCGGTCGTTCATCATCAGGTAGCCCGAGACATAGCGGGCCGGCACCCCCAGCGCGCGAGCCGCGCCGATAAAGATATGGGCATGGTCCTGGCACACCCCGGCACCAATCGTCGCGGCCTCTTCCCCGCTGGTCCGCACCGAGGTTTCGCCGGTGACATAGTCGACCGCCTCGAGCACCAGCGTGGAGAGCCGGTGGAGCATCGCCAGCGGCTGATCGCGGGGCTGATCGATCCCGGCCATGATCGCCCGGACTTTCGGGCCAGGCCGGGTCAGACTGGTCTGGGCGAGAAACGACCACAGCGGCATGTGCCCGGAAAGATGTCCGATCACCCCGGAATTGTCGGCGGTCACCACGGTGCCTTCGCAATGCACTTCGACAACAGTCACGCCGGGTTCGACCGAGACCAGGTCGGTGCGGTTGTGGTTGTGGTCCTCATATTCGACCTGCAGCACCGCGCCGGTCAGCCGCATCTGCCAATCGAGCACCTTCTGGCCATGGGTCGATTTCGGGGTCAGCCGCAGCCGCTGCAGCCCGTGCGTCACCGGACGGGCAAATTCATAACGGGTGGTGTGTTCGATCCGCAGGCGCATCAGGCGTAAAACCGGTAATCGCGCTCGATCGCGCGGGCGACCTGCTGGTTGGTGGCGATGAAATTCTGGATGAATTCGTGGAGGCCGGCGTCGAACACCTGCTGGATTGTGGCTTCATGGAACCGGGTGCCGAGCCCGCGCATCAGTTCGTGCGCCTCGGTCTCGTGCCCGTATTCGTGCGCCAGCCCGAACAGATTGGAGCGCAGCTCGTCGATACAGAAATGCAGGCTGCGCGGAAACCGCCGGTCGAGCACCAGGAACTCGGCAATTCCGCGCGGATCGATCCCCCCGGCGTTGAGCCAGCGATAGGCCCGGTCGCCCGAGACCGAGCGCAGCACGCTTTCCCACTGGACATTGTCGAGGCTTGACCCGACCCAGGCCAGCGACGGCAGCAGCACGTAATACTTCACATCGAGGATCCGCGCCGTGCTGTCCCCGCGTTCGATAAAGGTGCCGAGCCGGGCGAAATTGTAGGCCTCGTTGCGCAGCATGGTCCCATCGAAGGCCCCGCGGACCAGCGTGACCTGGCGGCGGATCGTGGCCAGCACCTGGCCCAGCAGCGGCTCGCGCACCGGCCGGGCCAGCAAGTCCTTCAGCACCATCCAGCTTTCGTTGATCGCTTCCCAGACCTCGCGGGTCAGGGCGGTGCGGACCGACCGGGCGTTGCTGCGCGCGGCCTCGATCATCGCCAGAACCGAGCCGGGATTGCTCTTGTCCCGAAGCAGGAAATTCCAGACCCGTTCCCCGGCAAAGTCGCTGCCATAGGCCGCCTCGAAGCCGCGGGCCTGGCCGACCGTGGTGATCACCGAGCGCCATTCCTCCTGGCTTGTCGTCGCATCGCGGGTCAGCGCCATCCGGAACCCCGCCTCGATCAGGCGCGCGGCATTTTCGGCCCGCTCGAGATAGCGGGCCATCCAGAAGGTGCCGTTGGCAGTCCGGCCTAGCATGGGAATACCCTGGCCATCAGTCCTCCAGCACCCACGAATCCTTGGTCCCGCCGCCTTGCGACGAATTGACCACCAGACTGCCCTTCTTCAGCGCCACCCGGGTCAGACCGCCCGGGGTGATGTCGATCCCCTGCGGCGAGACCAGCACGAATGGGCGCAGGTCGACATGGCGCGGGGCGAGGCCCGATTTGGCGAAGATCGGCACGGTCGACAGCGACAGCGTCGGCTGGGCGATGTAGTTCGACGGCCTCGCCCGCAGCTTGAGCGCGAAGTCGGCGATCTCCTTCTTCGAGGACGTCGGGCCGATCAGCATGCCATATCCGCCCGACCCGTGCACTTCCTTGACCACCAGCTCGGCCAGATTGTCGAGCACATAGGCCAGACTGTCCTTTTCGCTGCAGCGCCAGGTCGGGACGTTCTGCAGAATCGGCCGTTCACCTGTGTAGAATTCGACAATCTCGGGCATGAACGAATAGATCGCCTTGTCGTCGGCGATCCCGGTGCCGGGGGCATTGGCGATGGTGATCCGCCCGGCCCGGTAGATGTCCATGATCCCCGGCACGCCCAGCGCGCTGGTCGGGTTGAAGGTCAGCGGATCGAGGTATTCGTCATCGACCCGGCGATAGATCACATCGACCGGCTGATAGCCGCGCGTGGTCCGCATCGCGACCCGCCCGTCAACCACGCGCAGATCGCTGCCCTCGACCAGTTCGGCCCCCATCTGGTCGGCCAGAAAAGCATGCTCGAAATAGGCCGAGTTGTAGATCCCCGGGGTCAGTACCGCCACGGTCGGGCGGTCCCCGGCGCAGTCCGGCGCGCAGGCCGCGAGGCTCTGGGCCAGGCGGCGCGGATAGTCCTGCACCGGGCGGACGTTGACCTTGGTGAACAGCTCGGGAAACATCGCCATCATCGTTTCGCGATTTTCGAGCATGTAGGACACGCCCGAAGGGGTGCGGGCGTTGTCCTCCAGCACCATGAATTCGTCCGGGCCGGTGCGGACGAGGTCGATCCCGACGATGTGGGTATAGATCCCGCCCGGCGGAACCAGCCCGACCATCTGCGGCAAGAACGCCGCGTTTTCTGCGATCAGCCGCAGCGGCACCCGGCCGGCCCGGACGATCTCCTGGCGGTGATAGATATCGTGCAGGAAGGCGTTGAGCGCCCGCACCCGCTGCTCGATCCCCTTGGTCAGCTTGCGCCATTCGCGCGCGGTGATGATCCGGGGGATCATGTCGAACGGGATCAGCCGTTCTTCGCCGGCATCCTCGCCATAGACATTGAAAGTGATCCCGGTGCGGCGGAAAAAGCTTTCCGCCTCGACCCCCTTGCGGCGCAGCGAAGCCGCGTCCTGTCCGTGCAGCCATTCCCGGTAGCCGGCATAGGCCGGGCGCACCGCCCCGTCGGCATCGAACATCTCGTCAAAGCACGCGGGCGATTGGCTCATCCGGTCGCATCCCCTTCGGTTCAATGACTGCCCGATGGGGTGACAGAGTCAAGACACAAATGCTGCACTTGCGAAATCAGGCAACAATTAGCCTGTAGTTGCGAAGCATTGGAATATGGGTCAGACACATTGGCTGGAATTTGAAGGCGGAAGCGCACGATGGCTGCAGCGTCCAATATCCTGATTGCAAGTGGCATCGCCGGGATGCTGGCAGCGGTGATCGGTGGCGGACTGAACGCCTTCGGATTTGCATTTGGCAAGATCGTTTCGAAGTCCCGTCAAAAACTGTTGTTCCTGGTCGGGCTGGGTCTGCTGCTGGGTGGCCTTGCGCTGAATGGTGATTTTACGCCTCGCGATCCCGCCAAGAGTCCGATCCCAATTGCCAGCCAGCCGCTGCCCCTCGCGAATCCTGCCCCCAGCGTCACTGGCGCTTCGGTCATCGATTTCAGGCCGGCGATGCGTTCCGACAACCAGCCTGGCTATCTGCTGGTGTCCACCGACATTGCAATCGAGAATCCGGTCGGCGCGATCTCGGCGTTGAGCTGGAAGCGCAGCTCAGCCGTCCTGAGCGTCGAAGGCGCGCGGATTCCGCTGCAGGCGCTGTATTTCACCAACATCAACAATTCCGGCGTGCCCTGGTATGGCGATAATCAACAGACTGCCGGTCCCGAGATCGTCGCTGCGGGTTCGATCACGCGGCACGATCTGATGTTCTATCCCGACGATACCGGTACCGGGCGCTATGCCTGGCTGACCTTCCTCAAGGCCGTGCTGGCGAACCCGCAATTGCGCCCAAGACTCGACATCCGGTTTGAGCTTGAAGATGCGGACCATCGGCCGATCGTGTTGACCTTGCACTGCACCGGCGAGCTTCCGGAAATCTTTGACCAGATCAAGCGCGATGCGGCCAAACCGGACAAGCAGTTCTGGATATCTGCACAATGCAGCAAATAGGAGGCTGAGATGAAGCGAACCTTGATATTTGGTCTGGTGGCGGCGACTTTACCGGCGCTTCCGACTCCCGCAAGCGCGGCACCGGCAAATGTCATTTATGGCGTTGTTCGCGATGAGACGCTTACCATCTGTGGCATCAAGATTCCCCTCGGTAACGCCGCCCAGGCGGCTGCTCAGGTACGACAGGCATGCAACGGCAAAGCGCCCAATTCCCCGCCGCAGGTTCAGGCCGAAACCGAGGGAGTGGTCTTTTTCGATCCCGGCTCGATGGCAGTGGTCGGGACCGGACGCCAGCCGCCGCCGCGTCCGGGCAAGGACCCCCGCTGGACCAGAAATGCGCTGAACAACCTGTCGCGCCAGCTCAAGAACGGGCCGCCGATCCAGCTGCATGCGATCGGACACCAACACTAGGGCCTCGATCTTCGGTGATGGGAGTTCAATCGCCTCGCCAGCGCAGCGACATGCAGGTGAACCCGGCATCGATCGCCGCGATCGCGTTGTTGGCGAGCGGGACGACGTTGAGCCCATGGGCGTCGAGCGCTTCGAGGATCCGGGGGTATCCGGCCCCGGCCAGAACCCGGTCATTGACCCGCAGGACGTTGGCGCCGCCCTCTTCGCCTTCGGGCACCTCGATCACCCGGTAGCCCGCGAAGATCCCGGTCGCGGCCAGAGTTTTGGTGGCGAGCACGGTCTCTTCATCGAGCAAGGAGGAGGCGGTCTTGAGGTGCAGCACTTCGGGCGGGGTCGCCGCCACTTCGGCACGGTAGCCAAGTTCGGCCAGCAGTCCGGCCAACGCTTCGGCACCTTGGCGGTCGGTGCGGGCGGACAAACCGATCAGAGCCTTGCCCGGCAGAACCAGCACATCGCCGCCATCGGCGTGACCGCGCGGAAGATCGAGCACCCGATCGAACATCGCGGCAAGCGTCGGCCGCAGGAACTCGCCCTCGGCCTCGCGGCTCGGGGCGCCGGGTTTGAGCACGATCGCACCTTCGGGAAAGACCAACGCCGGGTCTTCGACAAAGATCGCATCGGGGAATTGCTCGAGCGGATCGAGCAGGGTCAGTTCCAGCCCGGCAGCGGCCAGCGCCGCGGCATAGCCGCCATGCTCGGCCAGCACGTCCGCAAACGCCGGATCGGCCCCGCCCCCGGCGCGCAGGCCCTTGACCACGCTGGCTCCCGGACGGCGCAGGATCGCGCGGTTGAATTCGAACACCGGGGCCATTGCGACGCTCCAAATAGCAGGGGCCGGAACGCGGCGTCGCGTCCCGGCCCCGCACGAAACCTCAATTTGTCAGGCGAACCCGACCTGGCGGGCGACGAAGATCAGCACCATCGCGCCGAGGATCGACCAGATGAACCCGGCCGGCTTGAGCTGGGTCCCCGGCTCCTTGTCGAGCATGCTGCCGACGAAGCCGGCGAGGAACGAACCGGCGATGCCCAGCACCGCACTCTTGATGAAGCCCATCTCGACCGCGCCCGGATAGACGAACCGCGCGAGAATGCCGACAATCAGGCCGACCACGGCCATGCTGACGTATTTCATTGTGCTTCCCCTCAACTGGGGCAGGACCACAGCGCCGCTGCCCTTCCTTTAGCTGGGCGCAAGGCATACCAAAGGTCTCGCCAAGTCAACCCTTAAGGTCTGCAGGCTAGCTGCATTCCCCGACCCGTTCGGTGGTGACGGTCTGTTCGACATGCATGGTCTTGCCGCCTGGCCCCGCCATGTCGCGGACCACCTGAACCTGCGAACCGGTCGGCGAAAAGGTCCCGTGCGAGGTCGCCTTCATCGTCAGCCCCTGACCCGATTGGCAGGTGAAGGCCGTATCCAGTGTGCCGCCCGAGGCCTCGAACTTCTCGAACTGGCATTTGCCCTTGGCCATCTGCTCTTTCATGACATCGAGGCCGCGCTTGGCGGCTTCGGGCGTTACGCAGCTTTCGGCGCTGGCGGCCTTGCTCATCATCGCTTTCATCCGTTCGGCCATTTGCGGCGGCATGCCGGGGACCTCGATCTTCTGGATCGCCATCGTGGTCCGGTACTTGCCCGGCTGCATCTGGAACGCGACCTCGGCCGCATTCTCCAGCGCAGTCTTGCCACTGCCGCCACCGGTCTTGTCGTCCGAAGCGGATTGGCCGCAGGCACCCAGCGCGAGGGCCGAAAGCGCGCACAGTGATTTGCCGATAGAAATTCTCATGACGTCCGGCTCCCGGATGATTGCAGCGCAGCCCAACCTATCACGCGGGGGCCATGCTGCAAGCCGCGGCTTGTCGCTGCGCAGCATCAAAGCCTGGCTGTCGATTCGCGGGATTCATCACCCGCTCGAGGAACCCGGAAGCACAAGTTGAAGACGGAGTGACTGGCCCCGCGCAAAGTCGTTGTCCGGGTGGATCTTATCATCCGCATCGGCGGGTTCCGCCATGCCGTAACGGCAAGCGCGCCGCTCGGGTTTGATTACGGCGACATGGCTGGCGCGTGCAAGCCGCCTGCCTATGCGGACAGGTTGCCCTGCCCCTTGCGAAGCGCGGAAAACAGGGGCAAACCCTGCCCCAACAAACGAACCGGAGAGTGGCCATGGACCTGGAATTCAGCCCCGAAGAGATCGCCTTCCGCGAGGAAGTACGGACCTTCATCGCCGAGAATTATCCCGCACAATTGCGCGGCAAGCAGGATGAAGGCGACGAACTGACCAAGGAGGATTTCCTCTCGTGGCACCGCGCCCTGCACAAGAAAGGCTGGGTCGCCCCGGCTTGGCCGGTCGAATACGGCGGCACCGGTTGGACCATCACCCAGCGCTATATCTTCTCCGAGGAAACCGCCCGGGCCGATTGCATCCGGCTGATGCCGTTCGGGCTGACCATGGTCGGGCCGGTGATCTACACCTTTGGCACGCCCGAGCAGAAGGCCCACTTCCTGCCCCGGATCCTCTCGGGCGAAGACTGGTGGTGCCAGGGCTATTCCGAGCCCGGTTCCGGCTCCGACCTTGCCAGCCTGCGGACCAAGGCCGAGCGCGACGGTGCTCACTACGTCGTCAACGGGCAAAAGACCTGGACCACAATGGCCCAGCACGCCGACTGGGGATTCTTCCTCGTCCGCACCGATCCCGACGCCAAGATGCAGGAAGGGATCTCGTTCCTGCTGATCGACATGAAGTCGCCCGGGATCGAAGTGCGCCCGATCATCACGCTCGGCGGCGAACACGAAGTCAACGAGGTGTTCCTCGACAACGTCAAGGTGCCGGTCGACCAGCGGGTCTACGAAGAGAACAAGGGCTGGACCTGCGCCAAGTTCCTGCTCGCGCATGAGCGCGTCGGGATTGCCGGGGTCGCCAGCTCGAAGCGCGGGGTCGAACGGATCCGCTCGATCGCCGCGACCGAGCTTGAAGGCGATAAGCCGCTGCTGGCCAACCCGTTCTTCCGCCGCAAGGTCGCCGAACTGGAAATGGACCTCGCCGCGCTCGAATTCACCGAGCTGCGCACGCTGTCGGGCATGGCCGCCGGTCATGGGCCGGGTCCGGAAAGCTCGGTGCTCAAGATCAAGGGCAGCGAAATCCAGCAGCGCCTGACCGAACTGACCCTGGAAATGGCCGGCCATTATGGCGCGCCCTATTTCCGCAGCTTTGGCGAGGGCGACAACCAGCACGCCGTCGGTCCGGCCTGGGCCAACAAGGCCGCGCCGACCTATTACAACGCCCGCAAGACCACGATCTATGGCGGGTCGAACGAAATCCAGCGCAATATCATCGCCAAGATGGTGCTGGGACTGTAAGGAATTAACCGAAATGGACCTGAGCTACACCGAAACGCAGGACATGCTGCGCGATACCCTCGCGCGCTTCCTGAACGACACCTACGACTTCGAGACCCGCAAGAAGATGCTCGCCCGCCCCGAAGGCCGCGATCCGGGCATCTGGAAGGCGATTTCAACCGAACTGGGCCTGACCTGCGCGCCCTTTGCCGAGGAATACGGCGGGATGGGCGGCGGACACCTTGAAAACGCAATCATGATGGAAGAGCTGGGCAAGGTCATCGCGATCGAGCCGTGGCTGCAGACCGTGGTGATCGGCGGCGGCGCACTCTCCGCAGTAGGCGGCGCGCTCGCAGCTGAAGTGATCCCGCAGATTATCGCCGGCGATTGCACGATCGCCTTTGCCTATGCCGAACCGCAGGGCCGCTATGATCTGGCCGATATCGGCACCTCGGCCAAGGCCGATGGCAGCGGGTACGTCCTCAACGGCCACAAGGCCGCCGTCTATGCCGCGCCGTGGGCCACCCACCTGCTGGTGACCGCGCGGACCGGCGGCAGCCGCCGCGAACGCGCCGGGGTCGAGCTGTTCCTGGTCGATGCCAAGGCCGCCGGGATCACGATGCGCGACTATGCCACGGTCGACGGGTTCCGCGCCGCCGAAGTCTATTTCGAGAACGTCGCGATCCCCGGTGAAGCCCTGCTGCCCGGTGGGATCGAACTGATCGAACAAGTGGTCGACCAGGCCACCGTCGCGGTCTGCGCCGAAGGCAACGGGATCGCCCGCAAGCTGCTCGACGGCACGGTCGAATATACCAAGCAGCGCAAGCAGTTCGGCCAGCCGATCGGCAAGTTCCAGGCGCTTCAGCACCGCATGGCCGACATGTTGGTCGATGCCGAACAGATCGCTTCGATGGCGCTGATGGGCGCGATCAAGCTCGACCTGCCCGCCGCCCAGCGCAAGGCCGCGGTCAGCCAGGTCAAGGCCAAGGTCAGCCGCAGCATCAAGGCGGTCGGCCAGAACGCGATCCAGACTCACGGCGGGATCGGGATCACGATGGAACTGGCGATCGGCCACTACTTCAAGCGCAGCACCATGATCGAGAACCAGTTCGGCCCGGCCGACTGGCATCTGGAGCGTTACGAAGCGCTGACCCTGCCGGCCTGATCGGTCAGATCCGCAGACCGGCGAGCAGGGCGGAGACGTCCTGCTCGCTATAGGGCCTGATCAGATAAGGTGTGCCGCTCCAGCCCTCCGGGATGTCGCTGCCATCGGCAAAGTTGCAGCTGAACGCGAACGGGATGGACCGCGCGGCCAGCCGGGCGGCAATCGCCGCGCCCGCCCCGTCAAGGATCGTCGCGGCGACCAGCGCGAAGTCCAGCCGCTCTTCGTTGGCAAAGTCCAAGGCCGCTGCTTCCGAGCTGGCGGCAATCACGCGCCGAAAGCCCTTGCCCCGCAGCGTCTCCTCCGCGTCCATCGCGACCAGCGGATTGTCTTCGAACACCAGCACGGTACCGTATTGAGCCATAGTCATGCACTCTTCCGCTCCGGCCGTTCCGGATCTTGAGGCGCGGCTTGTAGGGTGGGCGCTGGCATTGTCTGCGCACTAGTGCACAGTCTTCATCGGCGATTCGGGCTACGGTCCGGGCACCGGGGGGCATCATGGCGAACGAACCGATTGGCAATAACCTGCTCGAAGCGCTGCGGCCCGATGACCGCGCCGCGATCGAGCCACTGCTGCGCGCGGTCCGCCTGCCGGCCGGGGCCAGGGTCTATGAACCCGGCGATCCGATCGAGCAGTGCTATTTCCCCTGCGGCAGCGCGATCGCCAGCTTCTATGTGGTGCTGGAGGACGGCAGCGCGATCGAGACCGCGATGGTCGGGCGCGAAGGCGCCCTTGGCGGGGTGGTCAGCAACGGCCGCCTGCCCGCTTTCGCCCGCGCTACGGTGCTCCACGAAGGCTTGTTCCTCAAGACCAGCCTGGCCGAGCTCGAC
Source organism: uncultured Novosphingobium sp. (assembly GCA_937897535.1). GTDB lineage: Bacteria > Pseudomonadota > Alphaproteobacteria > Sphingomonadales > Sphingomonadaceae > Novosphingobium. The sequence goes on from CALCQB010000046.1 coordinate 12,604, forward strand.
CGGATCAAGGACGAACGGCCCTCAGTCGAACGGCTGTTCAACCGCTACGCTGATTGCTTCGTTGCGCAGATCTTTCAGACCGTGGCCTGCAATGCCGCCCATTCGATCGAACAGCGCGCTGCGCGCTGGCTGCTCGCCTCGCAGGAACGAACCCGATCGAGCAGCGTCCAGCTGACCCAGGAGCAGCTCGGCGGGCTGCTCGGGGTTGGCCGGGCCTATGTCGGCAAGATCCTCGCCAAGCTGCGCAGCGAAGGGCTGGTCGCGACCCGCCGCGGCGCGATCGAAGTGCTCGACGAGGCCCGCCTGACTCACAGCGCCTGCGACTGCAACGCCCTGATCCGCGCGCACTTCGACGAAGTCCTGCGCGGGGTCTATCCGGAATAGGATCGTGGGCGGCCGGTCAGGCGCTCATGCGTTCCGCGCCATCAGCCCGCCGTCGACCGGGATCGTCACCCCGGTGATATAGCTCGCTGCGGGGAGGCACAGGCTCAGCGTGATGTGCGCCACCTCTTCGGGCAGACCATAGCGGCGCAGCGCGGTGCGGCGGTGGGCGAAGGTCTGCTTGTCGGCATCGGGCACATTCGCGGTCATCCCGGTGTCGATCGGGCCGGGGCAGATACAGTTGACCGTGATCCCCTCCTTGCCCAGTTCCACCGCCAGCGCGCGGGTCAGTCCGGTCACCCCGGCCTTGGCCGCGCTGTACGGACTGTCGCGCGAGGTCGCTCCCAGCGCCTCGGTGCTGGCAATATTGACAATCCGCGGGGAGGCTGAGCGGCGCAGATGCGGAAGCGCGGCCCGGACCAGCTGCTGGTGCGCGGTCAGCAGCACGGCAAAGGCCCGGTCCCACACCGCGTCGTAGCCCGGATCGTCGATCGGGCAGAAGGCGCTGATTCCGGCATTGTTGACCAGCGCATCGAGCCCGCCGAACTGCGCGGCGACATCGGCCACTACGGACTTGATCGCCGCCGGATCACTGACGTCAAGCGCCCAGCTCTGCGCCGATAATCCCTCGGCCCGAAGAGCGGCGGCGATCGCTTCGACCGCATCGCCTGACAAGTCGGTCAGCGCGACGTTGGCACCCTCGGCGGCGAAGACCTCGGCGGTCGCGCGGCCCATACCGCTGGCCGCTCCAGTAACCAGCACTGTCAGCCCACGCACTGACCGGCTCAGTTTCACTCCCATCGCACCTGCTCCCTACTTGTCGGGGAATACTGTGGCGCGGTGCGGCTGGCCTGTCGAGCCGTTCTCAGAAGGTGCGGTTGACCGAAATCGCAAAGCCGACGTGCGCGTCGCGGTGGCGGAACTCCTCGACCACCGGGGCCGGTGACGAGCGGTTGGGATCGAAGAACAGCCGCCGCCGCTGGCCGGCAGCATCGGCTGCGTTCTCGACATCGAGCCGCACGGTGGTCCGCTTGTCCGGGCGGTACTCGACGAAGGCCAGCACGAACGGCCCGGAATTGAAAAAGCTGTCGAGTTCGTCGATCCGGTAGATC
>CALCQB010000047.1 GCA_937897535.1 uncultured Novosphingobium sp.
CGAATGGCATCAGGACGATGCCAGCCACGAAACCGTGCTGCGCGGGATCAACGACGATCACCTCGCAGTGGTGCTCGGGCGGCTCCAGCGTCGCTATGGCGTCGCGGTCGATACCCGCTCGCCGCGGATCGCCTTCCGCGAATCGATCCGCAAGCCGGCCGGCGCACGCGGGCGGCACAAGAAGCAGTCGGGCGGGCACGGCCAGTACGGCGATTGCGTGATCGAGATCAGGCCGCTGGCGCGCGGCGGAGGGTTCCTGTTCGAGGACAAGATTACCGGTGGGGCAATCCCGCGGCAGTACATCCCGGCGGTCGAGGCCGGAATCCGCGAAGCGATGGACCGCGGCCCGCTGGGGTTTCCGGTGGTCGATGTCGCGGTGACCCTGACCGACGGCTCGTTCCATGCGGTCGACAGTTCGGAACTGGCGTTCCGGATCGCCGGGCGGATGGCGATGAGCGAAGCGCTCGAAAAGGCCGCGCCTTACCTGCTCGAGCCCATCGCCAAGGTGGCGGTCGACACCCCGATGGGCACAGGTTCGAAAGCGGGGTCGGTGCTGTCGGCGCGGCGTGGGCAGATCCTGGGGCTGTCGCCGCATCCCGATTGGGAGCGGTGGGAACGGGTCGAGGCGCTGCTGCCCGAAGGCGGGTTGCACGGGCTCGACGCCGAACTGCGCTCGCTCAGCCAGGGGCTCGCCAGCTTCACCGCCAATTACGATCACCTCGCCGAACTGGGCGGCAAGCCCGCCGACGATGTGATCAAGGCCCGCGCCGCCGAGGTGCATTGACCGGCTGCAGCGGTGGCGGGCTGGTCAGTCGATCACCCGCACCGTCCGCTGCCACGGGGCCGATGCGATCAGCGAGCAGTCCTCGCTGACCAGATTGACCGAGACGGTCCCGCTGGAAATCGGCTCGCGGATCGTGCCGTCGGCGTTGGTCCAGAGCAGCGGCAGATAGGGAGTGCCCCAGTTGCCGTTCTGGTCGGCCCGGACCACGCTGTTGATCGGCTTCATCGTGGCGTTGGTCACCCCAAGCCGGACGGTGTCGCCCGGCGCAAAGCCGCTCGCCCTGATGACCATGATCTTGCCGTTGCCGACGATCGACAACCGGCACTGTCCGTCGCGGCTTTCCGCCAGCAGCGGCCAGCTATCCCAGATGTAGCGGCGCAGGGGATCGGATGGCAGTGCGGGTCTTGCCGTCAGGGGCTGGCTGCCGATCAGCATGGTTGCGAGCGCAATACAGACCAGGTGAGCTTGGCGCATGGTTCGACTCCGGAATGCCTGCTTCGGCGTGGAACCTAGCTTACAACACCCGACCGACCGGCGCGCCGGGCAATTGCGCAATGCCCCGCAGCGGGACATACCAAAACCGGCGCGGGAGCCTGGGCAGGCCCGCCGCGCCGGTCTGTGGTTTGGAAGGTGCCCCCTGGGGTACGGGGAACGGGAGCACCCTCCGTTCAGTCCCGGCAGCGGCAGGCGGGGGCCTGCTGCTGCCGGAAGCTCTCAGGGATCAGGCGTCGGCCTCCGCGTCAGGACCGGTCATCATCTCCCCGGCAAGACCTTCGGTTTGGCCACGGATCGCAGCCTCCAGCCGGTCACAGATTTCGGGATTTTCCTTGAGGTAGGTCTTCGAATTCTCACGCCCCTGGCCGATCCGGATCGAATCGTAGGAGAACCAGGCGCCCGATTTCTCGACGATTCCGGCCTTCACCCCGAGGTCGAGGATTTCGCCGATCTTCGAGATACCTTCGCCGTACATGATGTCGAATTCGACCTGCTTGAACGGCGGGGCGACCTTGTTCTTGACCACTTTGACCCGGGTGGTGTTGCCGACGATATCGTCGCGGTCCTTGATCTGGCCGGTGCGGCGGATGTCGAGCCGGACCGAGGCATAGAACTTGAGCGCGTTGCCGCCGGTGGTGGTTTCCGGATTGCCGTACATCACCCCGATCTTCATCCGCAGCTGGTTGATGAAGATCACCATGCAGTTCGAACGGCTGATCGAGCCGGTCAGCTTGCGCAGGCTCTGCGACATCAACCGGGCCTGGAGCCCGACGTGGCTGTCGCCCATTTCGCCTTCGATTTCGGCGCGCGGCACCAAGGCAGCGACCGAATCGATCACCAGCACGTCGATCGCGTTCGAGCGGACCAGCGTATCGACGATTTCGAGCGCCTGTTCCCCGGTATCGGGCTGCGAGACAATCAGTTCGTCGATATCGACGCCCAGCTTCTTGGCATAGCCCGGATCGAGCGCGTGCTCGGCGTCGACGAAGGCAGCGGTGCCGCCGTTGCGCTGGGCCTCGGCAATCACGTGCAGCGCCAGCGTGGTCTTGCCCGAGCTTTCCGGGCCGTAAATCTCGATCACCCGGCCCTTGGGCAGGCCACCGATCCCGAGCGCGATATCGAGCCCGAGCGAACCGGTCGAGATCGCCTCGACCTCCATCGCCTGCTTCGAGCCCAGCTTCATCGCCGAGCCCTTGCCAAATGCGCGGTCGATCTGCGCCAGCGCCGCCTCGAGCGCCTTCTGACGGTCCATGTTTTCCTTGCCTTCCTGAATCAGCTTAAGTTGAGCAGCCATCGTAGTTCCCCTTGCAACCAGCCGACCCGGAAGGTCAACGTGCGACTCGATGTATCGCATTTGTTCCACTAGAACAAGGGGAGAACGAGAACATTTTCGGAACACGCGCGAACCGGCGGATTTGCGGGAGAAATTGCTGCCGCTGGACCGGGCCGGCAAGCGGCCCCCTGTCTTTGAGAGCAACACAGCTGTGGATACCGAGCGTCCGTCAAACCGAATGCGGGCGCGGAAAGGGCAGTGATCCGGCCGGGGCGCTGAGTGCCGGACTGCCTGGCCGCGCCACGGCCGCTTAATGTCTTGTTTGTCTGTCCCGCGTAAGGTTCGATCCGAACCGGGAAAGAGGCAGGATGGCACGCAGGCTATACGGTCTGGATGGACTGCGCGGCGTTGCCGCACTGATCGTCCTGGCGATGCACACCTTCGGCTTCGCAGGCGGCCATCTGGCAGTCGATTTCTTCTTCATGCTGTCCGGCTACATCATGGCGCGGACCTACGAGCAGCGCCTGCTTGACGGGGCCATGTCTGTGAGCGGGTTCCTGATCCTGCGATACCGGCGACTTTGGCCGACAATGGCCGTGGGGGCGACGCTTGGGCTGTTGGCCGCTGCGCTGCACGGTATGGCCCCGGCGCAGCTTGTGCCCGCCTACGTCTTTGCCCTGCTGCTGGTTCCGGCCAGCGCGGGTCTGCCTTACGCGCTGAATCTGCCCGCCTGGTCGATCTTCTACGAGCTGACCGCAAATGTTCTGCATGGGACCGTGTTTGCCCGGCTTGGCCGGCGCGGTCTGTGGACGACAACCGCGGTGATGGGCCTGGCACTCATCGTCATCTGCGCACTGATCGCGTTTCCGCGCATGCTTGAAACCACGACCGCAGGGATGCAGTTGCTGATCGTGCCGCGTGTGCTGGTCTCTTACCTGATCGGCATACTGATCTACCGCCGGTTCGGAGACGAAGCCCCGTTCAGGCTTCCCTATGCGCTCGCGATCGCCGGTTTTGTGGGCTATGTCGCGCTGGTTTCGGTCGTTCCATTTGCGCTGTGGCCCCTGCCGTTCATCTTCATCGTCGCGCCGATCCTGATGATCGCGGGACTGGGCGAGGTGCGCCAGTCCCGCATTCTGCGACTGTTGGGCGATATGTCGTTTCCGCTCTACGCCGTTCACTTCCCCGTCCTGGCGCTGGTCAGCATCGCCAATCCCGGCCAACTCGCCATCCCGCTCGCATGGGCCGGTTCGGTTGGCCTGGCGTTGCTCTGGATGCGAGGAGTGGGCGGCAGCATGGGCAGCAGCACGCCAACCCGTATTCGCCCGGCAGTCTGAACTGGACAAGAGCGGGTCGGACGCTCCGCAATTGCGTTAGGTCCCGGCCGCCCCCAGCACCGCGCCGACCTTGTCGGTGATCTGCTGGACGGTGAACGGCTTGGGCAGGAACGCGACGTTATCCAGATCGAGCTCGTTGCGTAGCTGTTGCTCGGCATAGCCCGACATGAACAAGACCGGCATCGCCGGGCGCAGCTTGCGCACTTCGCGGACCATGCTGGGGCCGTCCATCGCCGGCATCACCACGTCGGAGACAATCAGGTCGAACTCGGCCCCGCCCGCGACGATCACCAGCCCTTCGTCGCCGTCGCCCGCCGTCGTGACGGTATAACCGGCCCGCACCAGCGCGCGTTCGGCGACCGCGCGGACCATGTCCTCGTCCTCGACCAACAGCACCCGGCCGCCACCCGACCATTGCTGGGCGGCTTCAACCAGCTCAACCGGCGCAGGCTTGGGGGCATTGGGATCGGCGTGATGGACCGGCAGATAGACCGTGAATTTGGTCCCCCGGCCAAGTTCGCTGTCGGCAAAGATGAACCCGCCCGATTGCTTGACGATCCCGTAGACGGTCGACAGGCCAAGGCCGGTACCCTTGCCGAGGTCCTTGGTGGTAAAGAACGGCTCGAAGATCTTGCCGAGGTGATCGGGCGCGATCCCGGCACCGTTATCCTCGACCACCAGTGCGGTGTAATCGGCCTGCGGCATGATCCCGCTGCGCATCGCGCGGACATCGGCGGCGGTGATCTTCTTCGTGGCGAGGGTCAGCTTGCCGCCGCTCTCGCTTTTGGCCAGCACCGCGTCGCGGGCATTGACCGCCAGGTTGACGATCACCTGCTCGAGCTGGCTGGGATCGGCGCGGACCGGGCCAAGATCGCGGTCATGCTTGACGGTCAGCTTGATCTTCTCGCCGATCAGCCGCTTGAGCAGGTGCGACACGTCGGACAGCACGTCGGGCAGTTGCAGCACTTCGGGGCGCAGGGTCTGCTGGCGGCTGAACGCGAGCAGCTGGCGGGTCAGGCTGGCGGCGCGGTTCGAATTGGCGCGGATCTGCTGGATATCGTCATAGTCGCTGTCGCCGGGGGTATGGCGCAGCAGCATCAGGTCGCAGATCCCCAAGATCGCCGTCAGCACGTTGTTGAAATCGTGCGCGACCCCGCCGGCGAGCTGGCCGACCGCCTGCATCTTGGTGGCCTGGGCGACCTGCCGCTTGAGCCGGGTTTCCTCGCTGGTGTCGGTCAGCCCGAGCAGCACCGCCGCCTCGCCCAGCCCGCGCACCCCTGCCAGGCTCAGCGAAACCGGTTCTTCTGGCTGGCTCCGCAACCGCACCCCGATTTCGCCGCTGCTGGCGGGACCTTGAGCATAGCGGCGGATCGCGTCGGAGATCGGGCCCTTGTCTTCCTGTACTACCAGGTCGGTCGGATAGGTCGGCGGGGCTTCGCCTTCGTGCCCGGCGGCGCGCATGAAGGCGACATTGGCAAACAGCAGCCGCCCGTCGCGGTCGGCCATCGCCAGCCCCAGCGGCAGCGCAGCCAGTAACGCCTCGAGATGCGGGACAGCGGCGGTCGTCTCGCTCGCCCCGCCACCGATCCCGACCCCGTGATCGGCGATCAGGATCAGCGAGGGGGTGTGATCGTAATCGACCGGTCCGGCCGCATCGGGATCGGCAACCGGCAGATAGAACAGGCTGAGCGGCGCGCCCTTTTTGCCGTCGCGGGCCCAGGTGATCGTGTCGCGCTCGTCCTGGCGAAGCAGCGCGGTGAATTCCTGACCGGTCAGCAACGCGGCCGGATCGCCGGTCGCGCGGCTGGCGAACCCGGCGCTGGCGGCGCGGATCTTGCCGTCGGGATCGACGATCGCGAGCGCGAACCCGGCCTGGCTCAAGGTTCGGCCCAGCTTGCCGTCGAGGTGCGGGACCAGTTCGGCGACCAGATCGGGCGGGGTCAGCGCGGTAATCGTCCAGACCAGGTAATCATCGCCGCGCCCGGCGCGGACCGCAGCGGCCTTCCAGCGCCCGCCGGTGCTGTTCTCGATCAGGTCGGCGCTGCCCTTGCCGTCGCGCCAGGCCGAACGACCGGCCTTGGCGAGGCGCTCAAGGCTGAGATTGTCGGCCGGCAGGCGCGGCGGGGCATGCGCGGCGGTGAACCACTTCTCGTACAGCGGGTTGGCGCAGACCAGCCGTCCGGCCCGGTCAGTGACCGCGATCGCCGCATCGCCGCGATCGATCGCCGCGACTGTCACCGACCAGTCGGGCAAGGCATATTCAGGTTCGGTGCGCGCTTGCGGCTGGCGAGTCAGAACCCAGCCGAGCGCCCCGAGGGCGCCAAGACCAGCGGCGAAGGCCGCAACCGCGACCGGTTGGCGGGTCGCGAACCAGACCAGCGCCAGGCTGGCCAGCAGGGCCGCGCCCAGCACCAGCCGCTCGGATATCCTGGCAGCGCTGGCGGGCAGCGCGCCGCTCACCCCTCGCCCCGTGCTTCGCGGAGCCGTTCCTGGGCGTGGCGGCGCTTGCGCCGGACCCACCAGTTCCAGGTGACCGAACTGACCAGATAACCGACCGCCGCCGTAATCACCGAGATCACGAACAGCCCCAGCAACATCGCCGGGGCGGCATCGGACAGCAGCCAGTAGGCCCACTGACGCAGGGTCGCGCCGTGATCGAGCAGCGAGTTGAAGGTCGAAACGTCGGCATGGAAGCCCAGCTTGTTGCCGAGGTAGATCGAGGCGGCGAGGATGAACGGCGTTGTCGCCGGATTGGACAGGAAGGTCATCAGCGCCGCGAGCGGGATATTGCCCCGGCTCGGCACGCACATCAGCGCCGCACCGATGATCTGGATCCCCGGGATCAGCGCAAAGATCCCCACCAGCAGGCCGACCGCGACCCCGCGCGGGACCGAGCGGCGGGTAAAGCGCCACAGCTCGGGCCGGCGCGCGAACGGGCCGATCCAGCGGTTGTGCTCAAGCTCTTCGCGCTTGGGCATGTTGCGGTGGCCCCAGGCGGCCACGCGGGAAACGAAACTGCTCATTTGTAGTCCCGCATAATCCGCGCCTGATCCCGCTTCCAGTCGCGCTCCTTCATCGTCGCGCGTTTGTCCGCCACATTCTTGCCCTTGGCCAGCGCGAGCTCGACCTTGGCCCGGCCGCGGCTGTTGAAATAGATCGAAAGCGGCACCAGGGTCATGCCCTTGCGCTCGACCGCCCCGGTAAAGCGGTCGATCTCGCGCGCGCTCAGCAGCAGCTTGCGCGGGCGCTTGGGCACGTGGTTGTTGCGGTTGCCGTGGCTGAATTCTGGGACGTTGCTGTTGATCAGCCAGACCTCGCCGTTCTTCACCTCGGCATAGGATTCGGCGATCGAGCCTTCGCCGAACCGCAGGCTTTTCACCTCGGTCCCGGTCAGCGCGATCCCGGCCTCGGTCGTATCCTCGATATAGTAATCGAACCGCGCCCGCCGGTTTTCGGCGACCACCTTGGTCTTTTCGAATTCAGTGTGTCGCGGGCGGGCCATGATGGGGTGGCATGTAGGGTGCCGCGCGGCAAAAGAATACCCCTCCGGCACATGCAAGGACTGGTGTTTTTTTGATCCTCCCTGTTGCGAAGCAATGGGGAGGTGGCATTCGCGGAGCGAATGACGGAGGGGTCACTCGGGCTCGCTACACAGCACAACGATTGTAGCCGCAGCATCGACAACCGACTTCAGAACCTCACTTGCCGGTATTCGGACGATCCGGATGCCTTGGCCTGCCAGCCAATTGTCCCGCGCCTGGTCTCTGGCAGGTCGATCTCCCATTGCATGGGCAATCCCATCGATTTCGATGCCGATACGAGTCGACGGGCAATAGAAGTCGATTACATAGCTTCCGACTGGATGCTGGCGGCGGAATTTGACGCCCATTGGCTTTCGGCGCAGGTAATTCCAAAGCAAGACTTCGGGCAAGCTCATGGCCGTCCTAAGCTTGCGCGCTTTGCCATAGTCGTGGTTCGGGTGCTTGCGATCCATCACCCCTCCGTCACGCGCTTCGCGCGCGCCACCTCCCCATTGCTGCGCAACAGGGAGGATTTCAGATCAGCCCCGCGTGCGCCAACCCCGCATCTACCGCCGCGCGCGATTCCGCGCTGCACTTCACAAGCGGCAGCCGCACTTCCTCGCCGATCCAGCCGAGGACCCGCGCCATCGCGTACTTGATCGGCCCCGGCGAGCAATCGGTGAACAGCGCCTGGTGGAGCGGGAAAAGCCTTTCGTTGAGTTCATGCGCCCGGGCCATGTCTCCGGCCAGGCTCGCCGCCTGGAACTCGGCACACAACTTGGGTGCGACGTTGGCGGTGACCGAGATGCAACCGACCCCGCCCCCGGCGTTGTAGTGCAGCGCCATGTCGTCGTTGCCGCAGATCTGCGCGAATCCAGTTCCCAGCGCCATCCGGTGCGCGGTCAGCCGGGTCATGTCGCCGCTGGCGTCCTTGATCCCGACGATCCGGTCCGGAAAGCGGCGGGCCAGTTCGATCGTGGTTGCGGGTGCGATGTCGGTCACGGTCCGGCCCGGGACGTTGTACAGCACCATCGGCAGGTCGACCTGTTCGGCCAGATAGCTGAAATGCGCCAGCAGCCCGGCCTGACTCGGCCGGTTGTAATATGGCGCGACCATCAGTGCGGCATCCGCGCCCAGGGCCTTGGCTTCCCGCATGTGCCACAGCGCAGTCTGGGTATCGTTGCTGCCGCAGCCGGCGATCACCGGAACCCGGCCCGCGGTCTGCTCGACGCACAGTGCGAACAGGCGGTGCTGTTCTTCATTGCTGAGCGTCGGCGCCTCGCCTGTCGTCCCGCACGGGACCAGCGCGCTGGAACCTTCGGAAATCTGCCAATCGACCAGGCGGCGGAAGGCGCCTTCATCGACCGCGCCGTCCTGAAAGGGGGTGACAAGGGCCGGAATCGAGCCGGAGAACATGGACTTTATCCCTGCTGTTGCCCCATACGGGCCGTTCAGCCTGCCATAAGGAGCCTTCCCCCAGTATGTCCAGCATGCTTCGCCTTACCTTTGCTTCGACCCTCGCAATGCTGGCTTTCCAGGCTGCCCCTGCGCTCGCCCAGGCCGCCCATCCCGACGGCATGGAGTGGGATCAGGCGCGCAGTGCGCAGCGCGCCCTGCCGCCGGGCGACATGCACATGGCGGTCGAACGCTGGCGGCTGCTGACCGCGAGCCCGAATTTCCCGTTCGGCGACTACGCCGGGTTCCTGCTGACCTATCCGGGTCTGCCCGAACAGGACAAGCTGCGCGGTTATGCCGAGCGCGCGATCGAGCGGGAGAGTATCCCGGTCCAGCAAGTCGCCAGCTATTTTGAGCGGTTCCCGCCGCTGACCAACGCCGGACGCGGGCAATATGCCATGGCGCTCTACGGCGTGGGCCGGCCCGAAGCCCAGCAGGTCGCGCTGGAGGCCTGGCGCGGCGGTTCGATGAACCCGCTGATCACCAGCGCGATCTTTGCGCGGCTGGGGCCGGTGCTGACCGCCGCCGATCACGATGCCCGGATGGACGCCTTGTTGTGGGCCGGCGATTCGGCGGCGGCCGAGCAGCAACTGCTGTTCGTCTCGCCCGACAAGCGGACCTATTTCGCGGCCCGGACCGGGCTGGTGAACGGCCGCGATCCGGCCAGCGCCGGGATCCAGCTCGGCCCCGAAGTGCTGGGCGATCCGGGCTATGTCTATAATCGCAGCCGCCAGTTGCGCGGGTCCGGCCAGAGCGCCACCGCCGGGAGCATGCTGGTTTCCCGCCAGCGCTTTACCACCCCGCCGCGCGATCCGCGCAAATGGATCGGCGAGTTGCTGGCGGTGGCCCGCAACGTCGATGGCGGCAGCGCGGCGCGGATCGCAGGATCGATCGACGATACGTTTGCGCCCGGCACCGACGTTTCGCTGCAAAGCTATGCGATCCGCGACGACTATACCTCGCTGATGTGGCTGGGCGGAACCAAGGCGCTGTGGAGCCTGGGCGACGGCAACCGCGCCGCGCCGCTGTTCTGGCGCTATGGCGCCGCCGCGCGGACCCCGCAAACCCGCTCCAAGGGGTTCTACTGGGCCGGCCGCGCCGCGGCGCAAGGCGGCAACCAGACCGAGGCGACGCGCTATTTTGAAATGGCCGCAAAGAATCCCGACCAGTATTACGGGATGCTGGCGCTGGAACGGCTGCGCCGGCCGATCCCGGTGCTGGAAAGTTCACCCACCGCGGTGCCGACCGCAGCCGAGCGCGACGCCTTCAACGCCCGGCCGTTGACCAAGGCGGTGCGCGAAGTCGCCCGCGACAGCGACTGGCCGACGGCGGTGCGGTTCTTCAAGGAAATCGCCGAACAGGCCGACAGCGAGGCCGATCATGTGCTGGTGGCCGATCTCGCCCGCGAACTTGGTCGGCGCGATCTGGGGGTAATCCTGGGCCAGGCCGCGCACGTCGACGGTCACGGTGTGTTCCGCAAGACCAGCTTTCCGCTGATTCCGGTGCCGGTCGGTTCGAACTGGACCTTCGTTCACGCGATCAGCCGTCAGGAAAGCCAGTTCGCGATGAACGCGGTCAGCCACGCCGGCGCGCGCGGGCTGATGCAGCTGATGCCCGGCACCGCCAACGAGCAGGCCGGAAAAATGGGCCTGACCTATGACCGGCAGGCGCTGGTCACCGATGCCGGCTACAACCTGATGCTGGGTGACGGGTACTTCCGGCGGATGCTCGACTACTACGGCGGGTCCTATCCGCTGGCGGTGGCAGCCTACAATGCCGGGCCCGGCAATGTGAACAAGTGGCTGCGCGCCAACGGCGATCCGCGCACCGGATCGGTCGACTGGGTCGAATGGGTCGAAAAGATCCCGGTCTCGGAAACCCGCAACTACGTCCAGCGGGTGCTGGAAAACGCCGTGGTCTATGAAACGATGTACCCCACCCGCGCGATCAACAAGGGCCCCAATCCGCTGAGCTTCTTCCTGGGCAAGCGGTATCCGGGATGACGCCCGAAGGCCCGCCGATTACTCCGGCCGGGATGGCGGCGCTGCGCGCGCGCTATGACCACCTGCTCGGCACCGAGCGTCCGGCGATCGTCGAGATCGTCAGCTGGGCAGCGGGCAATGGCGACCGCAGCGAGAACGGCGACTATATCTACGGCCGCAAGCGGATGCGCGAGATCGACCGCGAACTTGCCTATCTGGCCCGGCGGATGAAGGCCTGCCGGGTGATCGATCCCGCCCGGCAGGAGGACCGCACCCGCGCCTGGTTCGGAGCGACGGTGTCCATCGCCGACGAGGAGGACAACCGGCGCATGCTGACCCTGGTCGGTGACGACGAGCAGGACGCCTCCGCCAGTCTGATCGGCTGGAGCGCCCCGCTGGCCCGCGCGCTGCGCGGCGCTGCGGTCGGCGACCTGCGCAAGGTCCGCTTGCCCGGCGGCGAGAAGGACTGGGAAGTGCTGGCGATCACCTATCCGGAGCCAGGCTGACCATGGCCGAAGTAATCAACCTGCGGATGGCCCGCAAGGCCAAGGCCCGCTCCGCAGCGGCGCAGCAGGCAGACGAAAACCGCGCGCTGCATGGGCAAAGCAAAGCCGCGCGGGCCCGCGCCAAGCGTGAGGCCGAACGGGCCGACAGGCTGCTCGACGGGGCAAAACGCGACGATTGCTGAATTGAAGTGCAACGAACCCAGTAACGGTCAAAGTTGGGAAATTTTCATTCAAGTCTTTGACCGGGCCGCAAAATTCGCGCAGAGTGGGTCCTCATTACGACGGGGGATGCACGTGGCGCGCAAGTATTGGGCAGCAATTCTTGCTGTGTTGGCCCTGCTGGTCGCTCCGGGACTTTCCGCGCAGTCCCCTGCCCCGCCGCCGTCTTCCCCCGCAAAGCTGGCCGAGCCGATCGCGATTGCCGATATTGCCCGCGTTCCGTTTATCAAGCAGCCGCAGCTATCCCCCGATGGAACGGCGTTTGCCGGGCTCGTCAGCGTCGAAGGCAAGTCGGGCATCGCGATCCTCAACCTGGTCGCGCAGGCCAACCGCCCGATTTACGTCGGCATGCCCGAAAATACCCAGGCTGCCTGGATCCGCTGGGTCAACAACGACAACGTGATCGTCGGGCTCTACGCGCTGCTGCCGGTCGACGGCGGGGACCGCTGGTCGATCACCCGGCTGATCGCGATCAACCGCAGGACCCAGAAGATCACCAAGATCCTGTGGGACAAGAACGGGCAGAACGCGTCGGACGTGGTCTGGATCGCCAGCGATGGCAGCCCGGCGATTCTGGTCTCGGCGCAGGACTCGATTTACCTCGGCGAGGATTTCTGGCCGTCGGTCTACCGGGTCAACATCGAAACCGGCAAAGCCGCGACGGTAGTCAAGGGCAAGCCTGGCGTCATGGACTGGTACAGCGACGGGGCCGGCAATGTCCGGGCCGGGGTCAGTTACGATGACGATACGCGGCGGTTTCGCCTGCTTTATCGCGATACGGGGAGCGGGGTCTTCCGCTCGGTCGACACCGCCGATTCGCGCAAGCAGGAATCGCTGACATCACCGTTCCTGTTCCTGCCGGGAACACAGAGCGCGCTGGCGATCCATGACAATGCCGAGGGCCGTTCGGCGATCTATGAGATCGATCTGAAGACCCAGAACGATCTCCGCACCGTCTACTCTGCTCCTGTCGGGTCCGAAGTCGACGGAGCAATACTGTCGGACGACGGAACCACGCTGCTCGGGGTTCGCTATTCAGGCGCGCAGAGCGGCACGGCCTGGCTCGACAAGGATCTGGCCGAGGTCCAGTCCGCGATCGACAAGGCGGTGCCGGGCAAGCGCGCCCGGATCGTTTCGATCAGCGCCGACCGCAGCCGGATGCTGCTGATCGTCGACCGCGCCGACACCCCCGGTGCGATCTATTTCTTCGACGTGGCCGGCACCAAGCTCCAGCGCGTTGCCTTCATCAACGAAGCGATCGGCACCAGGCCGCTCAATCCGCTCAAAATGGTCCAATACAAGGCCCGCGACGGGCTGGAGATCGAAGCCGTGCTGACCCTGCCGCGCGATCGCCCGGCGCGCAGCCTGCCAGTGATCATGATGCCCCATGGCGGGCCGTGGGCGGCGGACGGGCTCGAATACGATTACTGGGCGCAGTTCCTCGCCAGTCGCGGCTATGTCGTAATCCAGCCCAATTTCCGCGGCTCGACCGGCTACGGCAGCGCTTTCCTGTTCAAGGGCGAAGGGCAGATGGGGCTGGCGATGCAGGATGACATCTCCGATGGCCTCGCCTGGGCGGTCAAGGAAGGGATCGCCGATCCAAAGCGCGCCTGCATCGTCGGGGCCTCCTATGGCGGTTATGCCGCAATGTGGGGGATCGCCAAGGACCCCGAGCTTTACCGCTGCGCGGTTTCGATCGCGGGCGTCGCCAACCTGCGCCGCGAGGTCAACGACTTCGGCGGTTCGGTGATGGGCGGAAAATACCGCGACGACTGGAAGCGGATGACGCCGGACTTTGCAGCGGTCTCGCCGATCAACGCGATCGCGCGGATCAAGGCGCCGCTGCTGCTGATCCACGGCAAGAAGGACATCACGGTCGATTTCGCGCAGTCGAGCGCGATGTTCGCCAAGATGCGCGGCGCGGGCAAGGACGTGGAACTGGTGCCGCTGCCCGAAGCAGACCACAATTTCCTGCGCCAGGCCGACCGGGTGACGCTGCTGACCGCGCTGGAGGCGTTCCTGCTCAAGCACAACCCGCCCGATCCGGCCCCAACGAAGTAGAGCCGGGGCTCTCATCGGGCCCTTTCCTTGCAGGGCCCTATCTGCAATGACCCCGCCAGCCATGCGCCGTATCCTGTTCCTGCTGCTGATCCTGCTCGCCGCTCCGGCCCTCGCCCGCGATGCGCTGGGGGTGTTTGGCAGCTGGGCCGCGTTTCGCGATCCGGCCACGCCGCGCTGCTATGCGATCGCGATGGCTGCGCCTTCGGCCAGGCAGCGCGATTTCCAGCCCTATGCCGCCATCGGCTCCTGGCCCGGGCGGGGCATGCGCGGGCAGGTCCATTTCCACCATAGCGTGCGGTCGCCCGGGATTCCCCACTGCGGATAGCCGGGATTCTCGTTAGATCGGAAGAGCGTCGTGTAGGGAAA